>JANNSK010000092.1:0-34528 GCA_031402515.1 Alphaproteobacteria bacterium
ATTCGAGCCGCTTCCGACTTGCTTCCGCCGCTCTGGATATGTGCAACAACACGTACCCGTATGTCCTCACTATGTGCCATCTAATGCGCATAGCACACTTCACATCCGAATTGTACTGTTAATTATTGAATTGAGTATAGAGGCTTGCTCCGAGTCTGAGTATGGGGAAATGCTGCCGCCCTCTCCCTATCCCTCCCCCTCAAGGGGGAGGGAAGAGCAAGCGGCATCACCCCCTCTCACTTCTTCCACCGAAGTGGTTGAAATGTGCAGTCGATCATCGAGCCATCGACCTGTCACACTTCCCAATACGGCACACCACCAAACCGCTCGGCGATGAAGTCGACGAACAGGCGCACCTTGGCCGACATATGGCGGTTATGCGGGAAGAGCGCGTAGATATTGCGCTCGGGGTCCATGGTGAAGTCTTTGAGAATCTCCACCAGCTTGCCGCTTTTAATATCTTCGCCGATTACAAACGTCGGTAGCACCGTAATGCCGAGGCCAGCAAGCGCTGCCTGCCGCTGAATATGGTTGGCGTTGGCGCGGAAACTAGGGGTAATCACCGCCACCGCCGACTTGCCGGACGTATCGCGGTAGCGTATCTCGCGCGGACGTTCGGCATAGGCGTACTCGATAAAACGGTGGTTGATGAGCTGGTCGGGATGTTTTGGCGTGCCGTGCTTGGCGAGATACTCCGGCGAAGCGGCAAAGGCGAACTGGCAGCGGGCCAGCTTGCGCGCGATGAGCGACGAATCGGTGAGCGAGGCCACGCGGATGGTCACATCCACGCCCTCTTCCAGCACGTTGATGAACTTGTTGGTGTATTGCACTTCGAGCACGATATCGGGATAGAGTGTGGCGAACTCGGTGAGCGCCGGGGTCAGGTGGTAAAGCCCCAGCGATTCCGGCGCGTTGATATGCAGCGTACCCGAAGGCTGCTCGTTCAAGTTCTTCACACTGCGCTCGGCTTCGGCTGCCGCGTCCACAATCTGGCGCGCCTGCTGGTAGAACAGTTCGCCCTCATCGGTGAGGCGCACGGTGCGTGTGGTGCGGTTGAGCAGGCGCACTTTGAGCATATCCTCAAGCGCCTGGATTTGCTTGCTCACCGCCGATTTGGTCATGCCGAGCGACGCCGCCGCCTTGGAGAAGCTCTGCAGCTCCACCACTTTGACAAAACTCGGCAGATTCACCAGTAAATGCGCTTGCATACGAGCCTATTGATTCGTTTGAGGAAACAATATGGGCGCGCCGGGGGAGGATTGCAAGAGGAGAGCGGGTTGTCAATTGGTCAGGTTCTTTTGCCGTTTTTGCTCTTTCCCCGACAACCTGACAACCTTCCCACCCACAAACAAAAAAAGGGCCCCTTTCGGGGCCCTTTTCATTCGTTCAAGAAACGAAGCGTGAATTAGTTCACGATTTCGATTTCTACACGGCGATCGCGCCACAGGCAATCCTGTTGGGCTTTGCCGGTTTGACCTTCGCAATCCGACTGCGACGAGGTTTCGCCAAGACCGCGAACTTCGTATTTGCCGGACACTTTGATGCCTTTGTTACGCAGGTAGTGCGCAACGTTGTTAGCACGACGGGTCGAGAGCGCGGTGTTGTAACCGTCGCTGCCGATTTCGTCAGCAAAGCCAACGATTTTGATGCCCTGAACACCACCTTGTTTGAGGACCGTGGCGAGCTGGTTCAGTTTTTCCTTCGAAGCAGCCGTTAAAACCGAGCTGTTGAAGTTGAAGTACACCGTACGCATCTCTAAGCTGGCTACGTTGCAACCTTCGTGGTTTGCATCCCACTTGGTGCGTACGCAGTTATTGAAGCTATTGACCCAAAGGCGACCCGATGAGCTTTTTACGATATCTTTCGCCGTCGAAGGTGAACCTGCCCCTGCCGATGCAGCCAGAAACAGTGCGGTTGTTGCCGCGAGAACCGTCGTTATTTTGAGTATTTTCATGATGACTTCCCTTATTTGATTATTTCACCGCTACATCGCAACCCGAAGGAGGCGATGCATCGGCACTATCTCTGGCGAAAACAAATGCGCGGCGCAACCTCTCAATCGCAAACTGGCTGGACTTGCACTTAAGAAACGCCGACTGTTGCATGTTTGCATCAGTCGTGATGGTGGCTGGCTTATAGGCACTTAAGGCTATGTACTTTAAAGAATAAACGCCAATGCGTTGCCAAAAAGTCTCGCCGGTGTGGCAGGGAAGTTGGGTTAGGAAAAGGTAACTGGAGAACTGGGAAACTGAGGAATTAAGAAAGGAAACAGGCCGCCATACATCATTTTCTCCAGTTCTCCAGTTCTCCAGTTCCTCAGTTCCTCAGTTCCTCAGTTCCTCAGTTCCCCTTCTTCTCCTCCACCTTCATCGCCTTACGATAAGCAGCAACGTTTTTCTGGTGTTCGGCAAGGGTGGTGGCAAAGTTATGCCCGCCATCGCCGGTGGCAACGAAATAGAGGAAATCCGATGTGGCGGGATGCAGCACGGCTTCGATGGATGCCGCGCCGGGATTGGCAATTGGTGTCGGCGGCAGGCCTTCGCGCGTGTAGGTATTGTACGGCGTGTCACGATTAAGGTCGCCGATAGTAAGTGGTCGTTTCATCTGGCCGGTAGAATCGATGCCGTAGACGACGGTGGGGTCGGCTTGCAACTTCATGCCTTTTTTCAAGCGATTGAGATAGACAGCGGCGACGAGCGGGCGCTCGGCAGGAACGCTGGTTTCTTTTTCGACGATGGAAGCAAGGATAAGCACTTCTTCGGGATTTTTGAGCGGCAGGTCCGCCGCACGCGCCGCCCACAGCGCGTTTAGCTTCTCATCCATCGCCCGTCGCATACGCGCCGCGATGGCCTCGCGCGATTCGCCGCGCTGGAAATGATACGTGTCGGGCAGCAGCTTGCCCTCAATCACCATCACCGGCGGCTCGCCGGTGAGCAGGGGTTCGGCAACAAGTGCCATCACCACCTCGGCGCTGGTGAAGCCTTCGGGGATGGTGAGCTTGTGCACGACGACTTCGCCGCGGGCGATGAGGCTTAAAATCTGATCGGGCGTCATGCCTTTGGCCAGCGCGTATTCGCCCGCTTTAAAGCTACGATATTGCTGACGGAAAAATACCGGCAACGCCATCGTCCACGGGGCGGGCAGCGCGCCTTGCTCGTGCAATTGCACGAGCGTTTCGCGGGCGCCGGTGCCGGGCGCGATGGTCACGGTTTTATCCGCATCGAGCACGCTGCGGTAATAATTGTGCGAGCTGTACGACGCCAGCATCGCCGCCCCTGCGAGCACAATAAATACGAGTCCGAGGAAGGTTTTCATCACGCACGCTTAGCGGATTGAGGAAGAAGTTTAAACACTCTTGAGAAGCGTGTGCACAGGCAGTCCTCACCCGAAATCGCCAAGCGATTTCGACCTCTTCCAAGGGAGAGGTAAGCAAGCCACACGTCCTTGCTTCTGTCTGCCAATCCGCGTCAGTGGATACCCCTCTCCCCTGGGAGAGGTCAAAATTCGCCTTCGAATTTTGGGTGAGGGCTTTTTTTTGAGTGAAAACTACGCCGCTGCCTTGAAAATCAGCGAGGCATTGGTGCCGCCGAAACCGAAGGAGTTGGAAAGCGCGGCGGTGACATGACGTTTTTTGGATTTCAGTGGCACGAGATCCATGCCGCGCACGGACTCGGAGGGATTATCCAAATTCAGCGTCGGCGGCAATTCGCCGCGCACCATGGCGAGGATGGAGAAAATCGCCTCGACCGAACCGGCACCGCCGAGCAAATGACCGATGGCGGATTTGGTGGAAGACATTGAGACATCCACCCCATCAAACAAACGGCGCACCGCGCCCGCTTCGATTTCGTCGCCCTTCGGGGTCGAGGTACCGTGGGCGTTGATATAGCCGATGTCGGTGGCTTTCATGCCGGCCGATTCAAGCGCCATCTTCATTGAGCGATAGCCGCCATCGCCGTCTTCCGCGGGCGAGGTGATGTGGTAGGCGTCGCCAGATAATCCGTAGCCCGCGAATTCGGCATAGATTTTTGCACCGCGTTTTTTCGCCTGTTCGTATTCTTCGAGGATAACGATACCCGCCCCCTCGCCCATGACGAACCCGTCGCGGCCCTGATCCCATGGCCTAGAGGATTTTTCTGGCGTGTCGTTATAGGCGGTGGAAAGCGCGCGGGCAGCGGCGAATCCGGCCAGCCCTAAGCGGCATACGGTTGCTTCTGCTGATCCCGCGACCATGACATCCGCGTCGCCACGTTCGATCATGCGCGCGGCGTCGCCAATCGCGTGGGCGCCGGTCGAGCAGGCCGTGACCACCGAATGGTTGGGACCTTTCAGCCCGTGCTTGATAGAGACCTGACCGGAAGCGAGGTTGATAAGGCATGCCGGTATAAAGAACGGCGAAATGCGGCGTGGACCTTTTTCAAACAGAATTTTCGCGGTTTCCTCAATCGCCGGTAAGCCGCCGATACCGGAGCCGATCATCACGCCAGCGCGGATGCGTTGGCTTTCAGTCTCGAGCGGGAAACCGGACATTTTAATCGCCTCATCCGCCGCGCCCATGGCGAAGTGGATGAAGTCATCCATCTTCTTTTGCTCTTTGGGTTCGATGTAATTGTCAGGGTTGAATTCGCCCGCGCCCAAGCCACGCGGCACCATACCCGCAACGCGCGCTGATATATCCGACACATCCATATGCGTAATGGCCCTAAGGCCGGATTTGCCAGCAATCAGCTGCGCCCAGACATGCTCCACCCCCACGCCCAGTGGCGTGATGAGTCCCATTCCGGTGACGACGACGCGACGTTTCATGAGTGCACCACCAATCTTATGCGCAAGAGCAATGTGTGGCAGGAAGTCAGGAGAAACTTGTCACCCGTCACTTCTAGTTGCTGTTCTTCTGAATGAAGTCGATGGCGTGCTGGACGGTCTGGATTTTCTCCGCTGCCTCGTCCGGGATTTCCACGCCGAATTCTTCTTCGAATGCCATCACGAGCTCGACCGTATCCAGCGAATCGGCGCCGAGATCATCGATGAAATTGGCTTCCGGCGTGACTTTGCCTTCTTCAACGCCGAGATGTTCGACGACGATTTTTTTCACGCGTACAGTAATATCGCTCATTGGTATCCCCTTGTGTTGGTTGTACTTATGCAGCGGGAAAGGCCCACTGCGGGACGTAAGGCGGGCTAGTAGCACAGGGTTTTTTGCTTGGGAAGGAAAATATTGGCGGCGGGGATAAGCTATTGACTCCCATCGCCATAAAATCTTCATTTTCCGCGGACAAGAAACGGTATAGGCTGTCGCGCTGAAGGATGCGTCCATGGCCGAACAGCACCCCATGCAAACCTACACCTATGTCAGCGGCTGGGGAGCCTCCGACGAAGTGCATGACGCGGCGGGAAATCGCGCGCGCATACTGGATGCGTGGAATACGCCGCTGGCGGTCGAGATATACTTGAAGCACGATGCAAAGCGCCTGAAGAGTCCCTCCTGCACCCTCGTCGAAGCGGCCGGGCACAAGCTGCTCGCCGCATTGAACATCGATGCTGCCGCGCCCCACGCATTCACGGTAAAGGGCAAAAACGGCGCTTCCTATTTCGATATGGTTACGCAGGCACCTTCCGGCCTCATCGCCAATGCCTGCCCCAAACAGGCGCCTAAGCCGCTGACTGCGAAAGCGCCCTGACATTAACCTTCGCTGTCACACAAACTTCACATTCCAAAGCGATATAAAGATGGTAAGCTGAAAGCGTCATCAGGAGGAGTTATGCCGCAACCACCCACTACCGACGCACCGGAAAAAGAACATTACGTGCGCCTCGACCAACCTTTGGGAGGAAATACGGAGGTCATTGATTCCCAACTCAATGTCCTGCGTTTACGTTGGGGCAATTCGATCGTTTATAATGCCGATGGCGAAGAAGTCTGCCGCGTTGGCCCGGGACGGTATGACGAGTTGAACAAGCAGATATTCCCGAAAGGCAATGGCACCGTCACCGGACTTGATTTGGATGCAGGCCTGATACCGGCCCTGTGCCCCAACGCCAAGCCGAAAGCAGCCAAAAGCCCCTAAACCATCAGCAGCCCGCCGTTGATATGCAGCGTCTGGCCGGTGATGTAGCTCGCCGCGTCGGAGGCTAAAAACACCACGCCCGCCGCGACATCTTCCGGCGCGCCAAAACGCTGGGCGGGAATGTTGGCAGTAATGCGCGCGGCTTGTTCCTCGTTCAGCTTATCCGTCATCGCGGTTTTGATGAAACCGGGCGCCACGCAGTTCACCGTGATGCCACGCGAGGATACTTCCTGCGCCAGTGACTTGCTCATGCCGATCATCCCGGCTTTGGAGGCGCAATAATTCGCCTGTCCCGGATTGCCCATCACCGCCACCACCGAACTGATATTGATAATGCGGCCGAAGCGCTGCTTCATCATCGGCCTGAGTACGGCGCGGTTAAGGCGAAAGGTCGCGGTGAGGTTGATGTCGAGAACCGCCTGCCAATCCTCGTCCTTCATGCGCATGGCAAGCCCGTCTTTGGTAACGCCCGCATTACATACGAGTATGTCGAGCCCGCCGAGGGCTGCTTCGGCCTGCGCGGGCAGCGCATCAACCGCCGCCGCATCGGTGAGGTTGCACGGCAGGATTTTTGCGCCACCGCCGAGTTCTTTATTCAACGCCTCGAGCGCCTCCAGTCTCGTACCGGAAATGGCGACGGTTGCCCCCGCCTCTTTCAGCGCCTTGGCGATCGCCCCGCCAATCCCGCCCGAGGCGCCGGTAATAAGGGCCTTTTTTCCTGCGAGTGATGTCATGTTGTTCTCCTTTCGATGATTCGATGATGGATGATCCGAATGCCCTCACCCAAAATGCCCTCACCCAAAATTCGCCAAGACGAATTTTAACCTCTCCCAAGGGAGAGGGTGCCGTGGGGCGAGACTGTGCCTCTTGCTTACCTCTCCCTTGGGAGAGGTAAAAATCCTCCTATAGGATTTTGGGTGAGGGCACACGGATCATCTATCATCTTGTCATCTATCATCCCTCTTGACTAAGCCGCCTTTGAATAATTATCCAAATCCTCAGGGCTGCCGATATTCACGGTAGCAATCTCGGGCGCGATGCGTTTGACCAGCCCGGTGAGCACATTGCCATGGCCGATTTCGACTAGGCGCGTGACGCCATGTTCCTTGAGGTAAAGCACACTATCCACCCAGCGCACCATCCCGGTGACTTGCGCGACGAGCAGTTTGCGAATCGCATTGGCGTCGGATACTTCCTCGGCGGTGACGTTGGCGATGACCGGCACCGTGGGCGATTTCAGTGTGGCTTCGGCCAGGGCTTTTTCCATGGCAAATGCCGCAGGCTGCATCAGCGAACAGTGAAACGGCGCCGATACGGCGAGCTTCACCGCGCGCTTGGCGCCTTTTTCTTTGGCCACTTCCATGGCGATGTCGATGCCTTTGGCCGAGCCTGAGATCACAATCTGGTTGGGCGCGTTATGGTTGGCGATCTCGATCACCTCCCCCGCCGCGCGGTTGCGTGACTCGCGCACGATTTCCTCGACGGCTTTTAAATCCGGGCCGATGAGCGCCGCCATCGCCCCTTTGCCTTCCGGCACGGCAGCTTGCATCGACGACCCGCGAATTTTGAGCAGCCGCGCGCAATCGGCAATGCTGAACGCACCTGCCGCCGTGAGCGCCGAGTATTCACCCAGCGAGTGGCCAGCAACGTAGGACGCCGCACCGGGCAGCTTAATACCCATTTGTGTTTCCATCACCCGGAACGTGGCGAGCGACACCGCCATGATCGCCGGTTGGGCGTTTTGGGTGAGGGTGAGTTCGGACTCCGGCCCCTCGGCGATGATTTTGGAAAGCTTTATGCCTAGCGCCTCGTCCACTTCCTCGAATACATGACGGGCCGCCGGAAACGCCGCGCTAAGCGCCTGCCCCATGCCGACAGCCTGGGATCCTTGTCCGGGGAAGATAAATGCGGTGGTCATGGCAATCCTTTCTGCGTGAACGACCACCTGTATAATAAAGATGGGGGCTGGCTCAAGCCGTAATCACATTATTACCGTCTCGTCATCCATGTGTCGCTGAATTTCGATTTCGGCGCGGCGAATGGGTTGATGCTGGGAGCAAGCGGAAGCTGCGCTGCGCGCGCAACGATGCCGGGTTGCTCCATCGGGCATGCCTCAAACCGTGCCTGCGGGCCATCCACCACCTCGTTGAATCTGAGGGGCGGACCTGCCTGTTCGCCATAGCCACTGGCCAGCACTGGCCAGTTGATTTCACGGAGTTTGGCCACCACATCGGCAAATTTTGGGTCCTTTGTAAGCTGCTGGAGTTTGTATTTGCCGATTTCCAGCGCCACGGCAGGTGTTACATTGACCTCCGCTCCACCACCGCACGTATGACTATGGGTTGAGGCAGAAACAAATGGCGGGGACGTATATTCCAACTCGGTTTCCGGATAGTCACCATTCGGCTTGAGCAGTAATGTATAGCCCAGCGCATCCGAACGGGTGATTGTCACTTGGTAATGATCGGGTGCACCGTCATAAAGACGCAAGGTAACCACCCCATCCTCATCACGCGTGAGTACGGCGGTGGCGTTTTCGCCCTTGATGCGCCGCGAATCGCGGCCTAATGGTTCGATGTCTGCCATGGTGTTTTCTTGGGCTTGATCTCGCAATACGGTTGTTCTAGCAGGTTTTTATCTCCCTGTTCATGACAATTTGATGACATTTTACCCCTAGTTTCCTCTTGCCTTACCCCGACAAACTGGCTAAAAGCCCCCCTCCTCCTTCCAAGGAGGGCGTTAATTACGAGGCCTGTCCGGTACTGGCACATGGGGTGTCATCATCAAGGCAAGCCGTTAATGAAAGGACTACTTATGGCATTCTATGAATGCACGTTCGTCACGCGCGCCGATATGAGCAAGGCCGACGTGAACAAACTGGCGGATCAACTCGCCAAAATCATCACCGATAATGGTGGCAGCCTCATCAAGAACGAATATTGGGGACTGCGCAACCTTGCCTATAAAATCAACAAAATGGGCAAAGGCCATTACACGATGCTGGGGATAGAATCCCCCGCCGCGGCTTTGAAAGAGCTCGAGCGCAATATCGGCATCAACGAAGACATCATCCGCAACCTGACTGTTCGCGTGGACACGATGGATGCATCGCCTACCGTGATGCTCCAGCAAAAAGCCGGCGACAGTTACGAAGCAGTGGCATAACGAAACAACCGCATGGCTTGGCAGTTCGCTGCGCCCCGAACAAAAGGAGACTAAAAATGGCTAGAGAATTTCCATCACGCGGCGGCGAAGGCCGTGGCGATCGTGAAGAAGGCGGATTTGGTGGCGGCGGCGGACGTGAAGGCGGACGTGGCGGCGAAGCCGGCGGCAAGAAAGTATTCTTCCGTCGTCGGAAGTCCTGCCCGCTCACCGGCAAAAACGCGCCGTTCATCGACTATAAAGACACCAAGCTGCTTGGCCGTTTCATTTCTGAGCGCGGCAAAATTTTGCCATCGCGCATCACGGCGGTATCGGCGAAAAAACAGCGCAGGCTTGCTCAGGCAATCAAGCGCGCAAGGAATCTGGCATTGTTGCCGTATGTCGTACAGTCATAATGTGACAAGTGGCATGTGACATGTGACACGTTCTTGTCACCTGCCACCTGTCACCTGCCACGCTTAATAAGGAGAAAGAAAATGGAAGTCATCCTCTTAGAAAGAATCAGCCGCCTCGGTTCCGTTGGCGATGTGGTGAAAGTAAAGAACGGCTTTGCCCGCAACTTTTTGTTCCCGCAGAAAAAAGCCCTGCGTGCGACCGACGATAACAAGAAGGTGATCGAAGGCAAACGCGCCGTGCTTGAGAAGCAAAGCGCCGAAGCCAAAGTCACCGCTGAAAAACTGGCGAAAACGATGACCAATCTCGCGGTCACCATCATTCGTCAGGCATCGGAGGACGGCAAACTGTACGGTTCCGTCGCCGTGCGTGACGTCGCCGAAGCCCTCAAAGAATCCGGCCATGAAGTCGAGCGTCGCCTGATCGACCTCACCTCCGCCATCAAAAGCCTTGGCGTGTATGAAGCCACCGTCAACCTCCACCCGGAAGTGCATGTGTCGGTAAAAGTCCATGTCGCGCGCAATGCCGAATCGCTGCTGACGCAGGAACTCGAAGCCCCGGCGAAAGAAGAACTCGCGGTCGAGGAAGAAACCCACATCGCCGACGAAACGGGCGAGGCGGAGTAGTATTCTCCCATCGCTTGGCAGCCTTCGCTGCAATACCATCTAATAAAAAGCCAGCCCGCAAGGGCTGGCTTTTTTGTTGCAGCATGGGGAAGTGGATTTATTATCTCGGGCAGGCGCGGCCCAAACTCTCTTTATAATAACTGCCGAATGCCTGCAGCACGTTTTCAGCTATTACCTGATCGCTCATATCAAACGAGAACCACGTATTATCCGCATCGGTACGTCGTACCGCTTCGACAATACGACGAAGGATCTCCTCGCGTTTGCAGTAGGGCGTCTTCTGAGTATCGCTGTAACGTGCTACTAATGCGGCAAGATGGGGCAGCTTTGCAGTAAGATCTCCATCTTCGGCAATCTTCTGTAATGCTTTTTGAAATCCATCCGAGGCGACGCGATTGATATCCGGTGCTTTGAGTTGTAGGTGGTTTGTCGTCATCGTCTCACGCAAGAATGTTGTTTCTTCCGGCATCGGCACTTCGATCGGCTTGTCCCGGCGTTTGCCGAAAGCTTCGGCAGCAATCTCGGCGATGTATTCGTTGGTCAGGCCACCATCAAGATCAAACATTGAATCTTGCATATCGCGCCCAGAGATCAGCTTGTCGGCAGAATCCGCTTTCCTGAACATGTCGGCAATATTACGGATGGCCAAGTTAAGCGGCGAACCTGTACCGGCAGTCCGATACTGTTCTGTAAAGATTGCCAATCTGGGGAGCTTTGTTTTCAGCCCCTCACCATCTCTACCATCGATCAGTTCTAGCGCACGCCGCAATGCATGGGAATCGGCACGCCGTGTTTGATTTTTTCGCATGACCGGTGATGCCTGTATCAGCGCTTCCCGCAACGTCTCGATTTCCTGTTCGAGCGTCACTTCTGGCGCTGCTGGTTGTGCCTCATCTCGCGGTGGTGTGGGCTTCGGTGGCGGCGGCGGTTCTTCGCTTTTCAGATTCATAAGTTCGGGTATGGCCATGCTACTATCTCTCTATTTTACTTTTTTATACTCGAGGCCCATTCTACCTCAATTTACCCCCTAGTTTTATGAAGGTTTTGTGACAATCGAACGCCCGGATTACTCGGGTTTTCAGGTTTCACAGAGACTTATCCCCACGCGGCAAGTATAAGAAATCCTCAACGCCACTGGAGCGGCACGCGCCAACGGCGGAATATGTGGAGAACCATCTGCACGGTGCTGGCGTCTTGCGAATCTGTTAGTATGGTCGCTGTCCACTTCTTGGCAGTTCGCTGCCATACGAAAATCAAGTACCAAAAATAAGAAAGCATCTCGGATGGCATTACCCAGCGTACAGCTTGTATCCCAAAAATCTGACGCCACTGGCGGCACCCTGCCGCGCGAGGCGCCGCATAACTTGGAGGCGGAGCAGGCGCTGCTCGGCACCATCCTCGCCAATAACGAGGCGTTGAACCATGTCGGCACGGTACTGGCGCCGGAGGATTTTTACGCGCTGCTGCACCAGCGGATTTACAAAGCCATCCTGCAATTTCATGATAAGGGACTCATCGCTAACCCAATCACACTCAAGCATCATTTCGCAGGTGCCGAAGGTGTCGAGGACCAATATCTCGCGCGGCTCGCCGCTTCCGCCACCTCGATCATCAACGTGCATGATTATGCGCGCCTCATTCGCGACCACGCGATCAAGCGCCGACTCATTGGCGTGGGCGAGGACGTCGTCAACCGCGTGTTCAGCCGCGAGGATGAACGAAGCGGTATCGAACTCGTCGAGGTCACCGAACATGAACTGTTCAAACTGGCGACCGAGGGCGACGCCGAAGGCGGCTTCAAAGCGGTCAAGGAATCCCTAAAATCGGCGCTTCTCCGCACGGAAAAAGCCTTCCAGCATTCCGGCGCCGTCGTCGGCTTGGACACCGGCTTCAAGGATATGAACGAACTACTCGGCGGCTTGCATCCGTCCGACCTGATTATTTTAGCGGGCCGCCCGGCAATGGGCAAAACCGCGCTTGCGACGACGATTGCCTACAATGCCGCCAAAAAAATCGGCGAGGAGGACGCGGATAAATTGGAGCAAGGCGAAAAGCCGCGCTCGGTCGGATTCTTCTCGCTCGAAATGTCCGGCGAACAGTTGGCCATGCGCTTACTCGCCAGTGCTGTCGGCGTCGGTTCGCACAAACTCCAGCGCGGCGATTTAACGCAGACGGAGTTCCACGAACTTATCGAACAATCAGCGCGCCTGTCGCAATTGCCGCTGCATATCGACGACACGCCAGCGCTTTCTATCGCAGCGTTGCGTTCGCGTGCGCGGCGTTTAAAGCGCGTGCATAACCTGTCGCTACTCGTCATCGATTACCTGCAACTCGTGCGCCCGTCGGCGGGCAATTCGCAAACCAATCGTGTGCAGGAAGTCTCCGAAATCACCCAAGGCCTCAAAGCCATCGCCAAGGAGCTCAACATCCCGGTGATCGCACTTTCGCAGCTATCGCGCGCCGTCGAGCAGCGCGACGACAAACGCCCGCACCTCGCCGATTTGCGCGAATCCGGCTCCATCGAGCAGGATGCCGATATCGTGATGTTCGTCTACCGCGAGGAGTATTACATGCAGCGCACTCAGCCGCGCGAAGGCACGCCCGAGCACGATGCCTGGCAGGCCAATATGGAAAGAATCCACGGCCTTGCCGAAGTCATCGTCGCCAAGCATCGTAACGGTCCGACGGCGACCGTCACCCTGCAATTCCAGTCCGAACTGACACGGTTTATGGATTACGTGAAGCCGGACCATTTGCCGCAGTTTAGTGGCTAGAATCGCGAGTCGAGAGTCGAGTGGTGCACGGAATATGTTGACTCGACTCTCGACTCTCGACTCTAATCACTGCCATGTTCGACACCCCCATATTGAAAATCAATCTCGCGGCCGTGGTGAGCAACTGGCAATTACTGCGCAAGCAGTTCTCCGGCGCGGAGACTTCCGCCGTGGTGAAAGCGGATGCGTACGGACTCGGCATGATTCCCGTCGCTTCCGCACTGGCCAAAGCGGGCTGCGATACATTTTTTGTCGCGACGATTGAAGAAGCGCTCACCTTGCGCGAAACGCTTCCCGATGTACGCATCCTTGTTTTCTCCGGCGTGGGACGCGGCGAGGAATTCGCCCTCGCCAATCACAAACTAATTCCCGTATTGAACTCGCGCGAGCAAATCGCCCGCTGGAAACCGGTCGCCGCCGAGCATGTGCATGCGGTATCGGCGCTGCATATTGACACGGCGATGGGGCGGCTTGGACTCCAGCCCGATGATTTCCATGCGTTGATGGATGACGATGAAACCATACTGGAAAGCTGCCGCGTGGGGCTCGTCATGTCGCACCTCGCCTGTGGGCCGGAAGCGCAGCACCCGGTCAATCCCGACCAGCTGACGCGATTCCAAAAAGCCCGCGAACGCGCACCGGGCATTCCGGCAAGCCTCGCCAATTCCGCCGGAATTTTTCTGGATAAGTCGTACCACTTCGACCTCGCCCGCCCCGGCTGCTCGCTCTATGGCATAGCCCCTCAGGAGGAAGGCACAAACCCGATGGCGCAGGTGGCCGAATGGACGGCACCCATCCTGCAAATCCGCGTGACCGACCGCGATCAGGGCGTCAGCTACGGCGCCACCGCCAAAGTAAAAAAAGGCACGCGCATCGCCACCGTCGCCAGCGGTTATGCCGACGGCTACCTGCGCATATTAAGCAACAAAGCCGTCGCCTATCTTGGCGAACATAAAGTAAAACTCCTCGGGCGGGTGACGATGGATATGCTGTGTTTCGATGTTTCGAAAGTCCCCGAATCGGAACTCGGCGAGGGCAGGCGCCTCACCCTACTCGGCGACAAGAACGGCATCCAGGTGGGCGACCTCGCCACAGCCGCCGACACCATCGGCTACGAGATTTTCACGCGGATTGGGCCGCGGGTGAAGCGGGAATATAGGTAGCCGACAGCCATGAGCCGACAGCTTTTAGCTCTGCCGAGCAAGTACGCAATGAAGCTGCAGGCTATAGGCTGTAGGCTTTTCTGGACTCCGAACACTGAACTCTGTATGGAAAACCCATGATCGCCCTCATCAAAAGCAATCCCGTGACCCTGCACCTCCTGCCGCGCGTAGGGAGGGTGTTTCTCAATTTCCTGTCCGCCATCGGCAGACTGGCCATCTTCACCGCTCAGACCATCGGCGAAGGTATTCGCCCACCCTATTATTTCCGCCAGATCGGCCGCATGATGGTCGAGATCGGCTATTACTCGCTACCCGTCGTCGGCCTTACCACCTTGTTCACCGGCGCTGCGCTAGCCCTACAAAGCTATTCCGGCTTCTCGCGCTTCTCCGCCGAATCGTCCATCCCGATTGTGGTCGCACTCGCCATCACCCGCGAGCTTGGCCCTGTCATGGCGGGCCTCATGCTGGCCGGACGCATCGGCGCCGCGTTCGCCGCCGAAATCGGCACGATGCGCGTGACCGAACAGATCGACGCGCTGGTGACACTCTCCACCAGCCCCGCCAAATACCTCGTCTTCCCTCGCCTGCTCGCCGGGATGATGATGCTGCCGTTGCTGGTATTTACCGGCGACATTATCGGCATTTTCGGTGGGTATATGGTGAGTATCCACGCGCTGGATTTCGCGCCGGAGCCGTATATCAACAACACCTGGAATTACCTCGAGTGGCGCGATGTGTGGACCGGCCTCGTCAAAGCCGGCTTCTTCGGATTCATCGTAGCGTTGATGGGCAGCTATCATGGTTATCACTCCAAAGGCGGCGCGCAAGGGGTGGGCACCGCCACCACCAACGCGGTGGTTTCCGCCTCGATTCTTATCCTGCTCGCCAACTATATGCTGACGGAGTATTTCTTCTCGGTATGATAATTCGCCAAACATTTTTAGCACCGTCATCCTCGCGCTCGTCGCGAGGATCCATGGATGCTCGCAATAAATGCGAGCATGACGGAGGTGGGGTATGAGCGCCACTCCCACCATCAAACTCACCAATGTCCATAAACGCTTCGGCAAAAAAGTCGTGCTCGACGGGGTGAATCTCGATATCCAGAAAGGCGACTCGCTGGTGATTATCGGCGGCTCGGGCTCGGGCAAATCGGTGACGATTAAAACCGTGCTCGGCCTGATCAAGCCCGACAAAGGTACCATCGAGGTGGACGGGCAGGATGTCACCCATCTGCGTTTCCGCGAGCGCGAGCCAATGCTCAAACGCTGCGGCATGCTGTTTCAGGGTGGCGCGTTGTTCGACTCACTTGCCGTCTGGCAGAATATCACCTTCGCCGCCCGCCAGCGCCACGAGATGACCAACACGCAGGCACACGAACTCGCCATCGAGAAACTGGCCGCCGTGGGACTCAAACCCGAAGTCGCCGACCTGATGCCCGCCGAGCTTTCCGGCGGCATGAGTAAGCGCGTGGGATTGGCGCGCGCTATCGCCGCCAACCCGGAGATTATTTTCTTCGACGAGCCGACAACGGGACTTGATCCCATCATGTCGGACGTGATTAACGACCTGATAAAAACTCAGGTGAAAAAACTCGGCTGCACGGCGATTACCATTACCCATGATATGTCGAGCGTGCGCAAAATTGCCTCGCGCGTCGCCATGATTTATCAGGGCAAAATTATCTGGGATGGCCCGGCGAATAAGATCGACGATTCCGGCAATCCCTACGTCGATCAGTTTGTCCATGGCCGCGGCATGGGCCCCATCGCCATCGAAGGCAAAACGGCGGCGTAATATTTCCTAAGCGCCACCTACCCTCTCCCAAAATTCGCAAGCGAATTTTGACCTCTCCCGATGGGAGAGGTAGACGTGGGGCAAGACCGTGAAGCTTGCTTACCTCTCCCACTGGGAGAGGTCGAAATCGCCCTTCGCGATTTCGGGAGAGGGCTTACGACTTATCTTCTTGTCCTGTTTTTGCAGCGAGGATGGCGTCCTTCTTCGCCCGCGAAAGATCGGCACGAGGGCGGAGGAATTGCGTAAGGCCGGAGGTTTTAAGCAACGCTAGAAACCCGTCGAGGTTTTTGAAATGAAATTCAGGCGGCAGGATGCGCGCCGTGTCGGCGAGGATGCCGGATGCGGGCACCATCAGCGCATGCGGGATGTTGCGGAAGATGGCCGCGCCCTTGGCCATTTCGGCGGTGAAGGCGGTGCCCCCGCAGAACAGCGCATGACCCTTATGCGCCTCTAAAAAGTCGAGCATGGAGCCGGGCACGGCGTCGCGCCCGCCCGTGATATTCTGTACCCAGCTGATGCTCTCGGCGAGTTCGCCGGTCGGGTATTGTTCGGCACCGGCGAATCGCCCGAGCACGTCGAACCGCTGTTCGGGATGGCGCTTGTTATGCTCGCGCACGGCGATGTCGAGGGCGCGGCTGACGCCCTCCTTCTGCACGCGGCCGAGCACAAAATAGATTTTTGAAGGGTCAGCAACGCGCACCAGCAATTGCATCACCTGACGGATAGTGCGGCGGTCGGCATCGTTCAATTCGTTCCAGCTCGACCCCGACGCACCGGCAATCAACAGCGGCGTTTTTCCGGCGAAGGATGCGGGCAGGTAGTGCAGCAGCGCCGCCTTGTCACGCGGGATTTTTTTAAGCTCAGCCTCGTAGCCCTCAAGAAACGCATCGAGATTTTTATAGTGCGCGTCGTAGGTTTTACGCTTCTCAGTTTCACGCGCCCGTTGACGTTCGATGAAGCCGCGCTCGGTGGCGCGCAAGACGGCGAGGTCTTTCAGCGTTAATCCGGCGGCAAGTGCGGAGAAGGCTAACTGGCGCGGGGTAGTGGCGAGTGCACCCGCGCCATCCGTACCCAGAAACATCGGCGCATGGCGGAAACGTTCTTTGAGCGGCGACGTATGCACCAGCATGTTGTTCATATAGACTTGGTTAGAGTCGGGACACATTTCGAAGGCGAAGCGGTCGTCTTTGATGTTAAGTGACTTCAACTCGGCGGCGGTTTTTTTGTCGATGGTAGCGCGCAGCGCATGGGCAACACGCACCCGCACGCCGTAATCGCGCGCAATCGCCATGGCATCGCGCACATTTTCAGGGTTCTTACCCGTCTCTCCGGCATGGATGCGCAGGGTGAAATCGCGCGCGAAATGCCAGCCGCCCGAACTTTGCAACGCCCATTGGGCGAGGTGCGCCAGCGCCCACTGGAAATCGCTGGTCTTGTTGATTTCGTAGCCGAGCAAATCGACGCCAACGATAAACGGATGCTGCGCCAGATACTGAATTTTCTTGAGCGTAATAAGCGTTTCCTGCGGGCTGATATTGCGCGGCAGGCCGACGAGGAAACGAATGGTGATGTTTTTCTCGTGTTCGATTTCTTCAATGGCCTCCGCCATGGCGCGGAACCATGACGGATTCATCATCGATCCCGTCGAAAGTTCGGCATAAGAGATGCCCTGCTCAACATAGTCGTCGGCGATTTTGCGCAGCATGGCCTTGGTGAGCGCCGGGTTTTTCACCAGCGGATTGCGGTAGCGATAGAGCGTGCGTTCGAAATCTGACAAAAGGAGTGTGGTGTCACCGCCCACGCGCATCTGAGCGATGATGGAGGCGCGCTGGCGCACGTTCAATGCAGCGACGGAGATACCCTTACACAGCGCACCATTGCCCTGCTCGCAGAGAAGCCCCTCCTCGCGTAACGGGGTGAACTCAAAACTTGGCATGTCGATGGTTGCCTGGTTTTTTTCCGGCCCCATGCCCAGCTTCTCCAGAAGCGCGACGGGGTAAGCAACATTCGCCTCCGAAGCGATGGCGAGTAAATCATCCGCCGAAATCTGTGCCGAGGCATGCGTATGCACATCGGTGAGCGGCGCGTGCAGTGCGGGATTGAATCCCTTACGCGCCGAACGTGCATAAGGAACTTCCGATATCTCCACCGCCAACCCCAGCGTACGCGTCTCGGCAACGGAGAGCTGGTAGAGACTATGCGCACTGGTTGGCTCCAGCGCATCGCCGTGCCGGGCGAATGCCGCCACCGGCTGGCGGCGGATGGTGAGTTCAAGCAGAGCATCCCCCGGCGGCAGGCTCCATTGAAGCCCTGCTTCACCTTCCATGAGCGGGATGGGTTTTCCATCGACGGTCAATTTCAGTAGGCGATTGAGATGAATAGGAAAATGCGGGCTGATGCTCGCCGCCAGATCCAGCCGAAGCCGGTCACGGTCGAGCCGGAACGGGTAAAACCCGTTACTATCAAGGCTGGGAGGAACTGATTTGGTCATATTGCTCTTGTTATTACTTGCATCCTAACCGTTTTGGCCCCAAAAGGTGAGTGAATTATGAAGGCTGCGCTTTCCACTCATTATGTATGCCAGTCCTGCGGGGCTTCCGCCCGCAAATGGTCGGGCAAATGCGATGCCTGCGGAGAGTGGAATACCCTTATAGAAGAGTCGGTTATCACCACACCCAAAGGCCTAAAGCCTGGCAAAACCAAAGGCTTGCAATTAGCGACGCTTTCCGATTCGGCGACCCAACCGCAACGTACATCCACCACCATCGGCGAGTTCGACCGCGTACTGGGCGGCGGCCTTGTGGAAGGCTCGGCCATCCTTTTGGGCGGCGACCCCGGCATCGGCAAGTCAACACTCCTATTGCAGGCGGCCAGCCGCATCGCCCTCAAAAGCTCACACATACTCTATGTGTCGGGCGAGGAATCCCTCGCCCAGATTCAACTGCGGGCTGAGCGGTTAGGGTTACGGCAAGCCCCGTTGCAACTCGCTGCAGCGACGAATGTGCGCGATATCCTAAGTACCATCGACAAGCCGGGTGCATGCGACGTCGTCGTCATCGATTCCATCCAGACCATGTTCGTCGACTCGCTCGATTCGGCCCCGGGATCGGTGGCACAGGTGCGTGCTTCAGCGCATGAACTCATCAAGGCCGCTAAGTCACGCGGATTTGCGCTCATCCTTGTTGGCCATGTAACGAAGGACGGGCAAATTGCCGGACCGCGCGTGCTCGAACATATGGTCGACACGGTGCTCTATTTCGAGGGCGACCGCGGACAGGTCTACCGCATCCTGCGCGCGGTGAAAAACCGCTTCGGCGCCACGGATGAAATCGGCGTATTCAATATGAGCGACAAGGGACTTGAAGAAGTTACCAACCCTTCAGCTTTGTTCCTACATGAGCGCGACAACGCCGTATCAGGCGCCGCCGTATTCGCCGGGATCGAAGGCTCGCGCCCGTTGTTGGTCGAAATACAAGCGCTGGTATCGCCGTCGATGATGAGTACGCCACGCAGGGCGACGGTGGGTTTTGATGCGGCGCGCCTCGCCATGATTCTGGCCGTGCTCGAAACCCGCGCCGGAATGCGTTTTTCTGACAAGGAAGTATTCCTCAACGTCGCGGGCGGGCTTAGAATCAACGAGCCAGCGGCAGATGTCGCGGCAGCGCTCGCCCTCATCTCTGCCTTACTTGATAAGCCGGTACCCAGCTCGCTGGTTGCCTTCGGCGAAATCGGCCTGACCGGCGAAATCCGGGCAGTTTCGCGCACGGAATTGCGGCTGAAGGAGTCCATACAGCTGGGTTTCAAGCGAGCGGTCATGCCTGCAGGGCCCAAAGAAAAACAAATCGCCGGAGATCGTGTCCCCCACGTGGACGCGCTGGTACGATTTATGGTAGAGGAGTGAATATGCGCAGACAACAAGCACAGTCTCTCTTTAACTTCCCCCTGGAGGGGGAGGAGCTAAGATCGGAGGCCATCCATGATTGAAACATCACTGAATACGTTTGATATCGTCGTCTTCGGGGTGCTGGCACTTTCCGCGCTGCTTTCATTCTTCCGCGGGTTTGTGCGCGAGGTACTGTCGCTCGGCGCCTGGGTTGGCGCTGCCGTCATCACCCTTTACGCTTTTCCGCACGTCGCCGACCTGATGAAATCGCATGTCAAAAGCGAATCGATTGCCAGCGGGTTTGCCGCCATGGGCACCTTCATGCTGGCACTGCTTGCCTTCTCGATTTTCAACAGCATCCTGCTGCGCTATATGAAACCCGGCTCGGAAGTGGGTTTGCTTGATAATGGGCTAGGCCTGATTTTTGGCCTGTTCCGCGGTGCATTGCTGGTGTCGCTTGGCTACTTCATCATGAGTATCACCGTCAAAAAAGATGACTATCCTGAGTATATCGAAGAATCACTATCACACGAGCATGTCAAGAAAGGGGCAAAGTGGATCGCCGTCGTCGCTCCGGATTATTTCAACAACCTTGTCGACCCGGCGGAAAAAACCCCCGCGCTCGATAAAATGATTGGCGAGGAGAATGATGGGGCGGATGAAGAGTCCGATTCGCGCTGGCAATCGATGGATGAACTGCAAAAGCGCATGCGCGAAGAAAAAGAGGAAGAATGAGCTTCGATAAATTCAACGACGAATGCGGCGTGTTCGGCATCTTTGGTAATGCCAATGCTGCGGCACATACCGCGCTCGGCCTGCATGCGCTGCAGCATCGCGGTCAGGAGGCTGCGGGCGTCGTCTCTTGCGATCATGGACAATTCTTTGCCCATCGCGCCTTGGGCCTCGTCGGCGACAACTTCAACTCGGCAGATGTGATCAGCAGACTCAAAGGCACCGCCGCCATCGGCCATAACCGTTACTCGACCGCAGGCGGCACCATGCTGCGCAACGTGCAGCCATTTTTCGCTGACCTAAGCTTGGGCGGCTTTTCGCTTGCCCATAACGGCAACCTCACCAATGCGCTCACTTTGCGTAAGGAACTCATCAATCGCGGCGCGCTGTTTCATTCGACTTCCGATACAGAAGTCATCGTCCATCTCGTAGCACTTTCGCCGGGAGTCACCATTGAAGACCGCATTATCGATGCGCTGAAGCAAGTCGAAGGCGCCTACTCGCTGGTGATGTTGACGCCGCACGCACTCATCGGCGTGCGCGACCCCTTAGGCGTACGCCCGTTGGTGCTGGGCAAAGTAGCGGATGCGAAGGGCAAGGAAGCCTACGTGCTCGCCTCAGAATCCTGCGCGCTGGATATTATCGGCGGCAGCTACGTGCGCGATATCGACCACGGCGAAATGGTGGTGATTAACGAAAACGGCGTTACATCACTACACCCCTTTCCCACGCCGATGCGTCGCTTCTGCATTTTTGAGTATGTATATTTCGCCCGGCCTGATTCGATGGTCGAGCATAAGAATGTCTACGCCGTGCGCAAACGCATCGGCGCTGAGCTTGCCCGCGAAAACGGTGTGAAGGCCGACCTCGTCGTGCCGGTGCCGGATTCGGGCGTGCCCGCCGCTATCGGCTATGCCGAACAGTCGAAAATCCCCTTCGAACTTGGCATCATCCGCAATCATTATGTCGGCCGCACCTTCATTGAGCCTTCAGATACCGTGCGCAATCTCGGGGTGAAACTGAAGCATAATGCCAATACGGCAGTACTTTCCGGTAAGCGGGTGATTCTGGTCGACGATTCCATCGTGCGCGGCACCACTTCGAAAAAAATAGTTACTATGGTGCGCGAAGCGGGGGCCAAAGAAGTGCATATGCGCATCGCCAGCCCGCCCACCACGCATTCCTGTTATTATGGTGTCGATACGCCCGAGCGCTCGCAATTGCTTGCAGCCAATCATAGCGTCGCTGAAATGGCCAAACTCATCGGGGTGGATTCGCTGGCGTTCCTTTCCATCGATGGCCTCTACCGCGCCGTGGGTGAAGCCAAGCGCAACAACGATATCCCGCAATATTGCGACGCTTGCTTCTCCGGCGAATATCCCATCGCACTCACCGACAAGGATTCCGGCATCGGTGGCAAACAGAGTGACCTCTTCGCCGAGATGGCATAATGCAACAAGTTGAGCGACCGGTCACCGCTACATTTTTATTTCTGGGCTGGTTGTTCTTTTTAGTCGCCACACTGCACATCACCCAGTTTGGCGTCATCGGCTTTCCTTTCGTCAATATCGACGAGCACGCGCATTACTCCTACACGCTCGAATTACTGAGAAGTGGTCGGTGGTGGCCGGATTTTAACCATTTCCTGCTATACGATGCGACAAGCGGCCAGCCGACAGAAGCACTCAATTACCTCAACCACCCACCGACATTTTACTGGCTGATGGAGCTGGTACAGCGCATATTTCCTGATATCAACCCCATACATTATCGGTTGGTTCCTTTTGCTTTCTATCTTGCAGCGATGGGCATCTATGCGCGGCTGGGCTATCTCCTGAAACTGCCACGTATCGGCACTGCAATCTATGTACTACTGCCGCCGGTGCTTTATGTTCCGCTCATGGGCGGCTATTATAGTAACGACGGGATGGCAGTGTTAGGCGGCATGCTCGCCTCCCTGGGAAGTTTTCACTGGTTCAGCAACAAAGCCAAACGCGGATTCCTTTTTATGGCCATCGGCATCGCGCTGGCCTCGGTGAAGTTGACCGCCTTCATGCTCACCGGCGCCTATGTAGCGCTTGCGCTCATCATCCACTGCGCGCCGCGGCGAGAGTTGCCGCGCATATCATTACCGCTCGGCATACTGTGGTGCCTGCTCTGTGCGCTGCCTTATCTGTATCTCTGGATGGAGTATGGAAGCCCTGTGCCCAATACGCCGGGACAAATTTATATGCTTACCCACAAACCGGAAGCGCAAGCTATTGCCGTGCTGCCCCGCTTGGATTTTCTGCATTTCGTTCCCATGGCGCTTGGGCGCTTTTTCAGCCAGTTCGCTACGCGTGAAATGACGCCGCTTGCCCTCATCGCCTTGATATTTTCCTACGGATATTTTTTGCTGCAACCGGACAAACATGCCAATCCAGTATCGCGCATGATGCTCGCCTCGCTCATCGCCACCCTCATTGTGCTTGCTATCCATCTGGTATTTTCCTACCAGCGCTATCTTGAATATGGCTGGTTGCGCGATAGTCTCGTACGCTACTACTTTCCGCTGCTGCCCGCTTACGGCGCGGCCATCGGTGGCGCCTATGCCAGCCTGAGAAAGAAAGTACAATAACATGCGCGAACGGAAGATTGCAGCGTTATTGCTCATCGAAGCATGGATATTATTCGCGCTGGTGCTGGTGCTGCGCCTGCAATGGGACATGGTGCCTTTCCCAGCACCGACGATGGATGAGCATGCGCATATTTCCTACACGCTTGACCTTATCCGCAAGCAAGCCTGGTGGCCGGATTTTCAGAACTTCCCGCTGACGGACTTCGTAAGCGGCACCATCACCGAACAGACCAACTATCTCAACCATCCCCCGACGTTTTACTGGCTGATGAAGCTGGTGCATGCGGCGTTTCCCTCCGCATCGCTTATCGATTTCCGCCTACTGACGATAGGATTCACCATGCTCGCCATCGCCATCACGATGCGCATCGGGTATTTGCTCGAGCTTTCCGTACCCGCTACCGGCGTGTTTGCGCTCTGCCCGCTGTTGATGCACGTGCAACAGCTTAGCGGATTCTATAACAATGATTCCCTTGCCGTACTGGGCGGTTCTGTGTGCTGTCTGGGTAGTTTTTACTGGCTGAATACGCATCGTTATCGCAGTGGGTTTTTTGCGATGCTGCTTGGCATCGCTCTGGCCAGCGTCAAGATGACTGGCTTCCTGCTCACCACGCTGTATGTCGTGACGCTACTAGCGCTGCGACCGGAACTTCGCAAGCGCCTGCCGCGGATGGTGTGGGTGTTTGCCATCACCATCTTTGGCGCACTCACCCTTCCCTATCTCAACTTCTGGATTGCGTATGGAAGCCCGGTTCCCACCACGGCCGGTCAGGCACAATGGCTGCTCGTGCAGTCGCAGCAGATCGGCTGGCTGTATGACCAACACTTGCCATTTATCCCGTGGATGCTGCACGTACTCTCGATGTTTACCAATCAATTCCCGGATAGGAGCGAGCTGACTCTCTTACCGCTATTATGGCTGCCCACCGCATTTTCCCTTTCGTTTAAACGTAGCAGTGGTGCTCCCGCTATCAATACCATGGTCCGCGCAAGCGGTGCCGCGACCTTGTTCTTGCTGCTCGCTCACTTCGCCTTTTCATGGCCACGCTATCTCACCTATGGCTGGATGGGCGACGCGCTGTTACGTTATTATTTTCCGCTGCTGCCCGCCTACTGTGCAGCAGCAGCCTATCTATATCAGTGGTTGAGCAAACGCTGCAAATCAGGATAGGTTGGGCGTATGCGACTTCAAGGAAACATTGCGCTCATCACCGGCGCTTCACGCGGCATCGGTGCGGCAGCGGCCAAGCGCCTCGCTGCTGAAGGCGCGCATGTGATTCTTGTTGCGCGCACCGTAGGCGGACTCGAGGAGATAGACGATGCGATTCGCAACGCAGGCGGAGCGGCAACGCTCGTGCCACTCGACCTGCGTCAAGCCGATAGGATCGATCAACTCGGCGCCACTATCTATGAACGTTTCGGCAGGCTCGATATCCTGATCGGCAACGCGGCGATGCTGGGCACACTCTCGCCGCTCGCCCAGGCCTCACCTGCCGAGTTTGAGAATGTATTCACCGTCAATGTCGCCGCCAACTACCGACTCATCCGCGCCTGCGATCCACTGCTGCGCGTATCGAAAGCAGGGCGGGTAGTGATGGTAACTTCGGGCGCTGCTTCCGCGGCACTTGCTTATTGGGGGCCATACGCCGCAAGCAAGGCTGCGCTCGAACATCTCACCCTCACCTATGCGGCGGAGGTGAAATCGACCGGCATACGCGTCAACTTACTCGATCCGGGAGCCGTGCGCACCAGCATGCGCGCACAAGCCTTCCCCGGCGAGGATCCGAATTCGCTGCCAACACCGGAATCCATCAGCGAATGGTTTTTAAGACTCTGCGAGAAAGACGCCCCCCACGGCAAACGCGTCGTCGCCCGCTGAAATGTATGGTTTTTTTGAGTGCCGCCTGTATCCGCCATATAGGAAAATCCTGCCTTAAGACAACGTGTTGGTCGGACGCCGGGTAATGTCGTGAAAGGCGCGCCAGTCAAAGTTCCTCGCCCAGTTGTAGAACACCGGAGGACTCCCGAACCCTTGCAGCATGTGGTTCCACGGGTGGTTATAATCGTTGACTTCCCGCCACAAACCTGTATGGTGCTCCTTGAGTTTTTTTCACTACTCTTGCATGTGCCGGCTGCGAATAGCAGCGTATCCTAGTGATACACAAAGATCTTCCTTAAGTTGATCCCGACAGCGTTTGATAAAGAGTTTCCGAATGGTTCGGGCGATGGATACTCATTGCCGTTCGTTGTGAGCGGCAAGTTAACGTTATGTCTTAAGGAGACGACAATGGCTAATGGTACAGTAAAATGGTTCAACCCAACTAAAGGTTTCGGCTTCATTCAACCTGATAACGGTGGTCAGGACGTATTCGTCCACATCACCGCGCTTGAACGCGCCGGTATCCGCAGCCTGAACGAAGGCCAGAAAGTGAGCTACGAGCTCGCGACTGAAAAGGGCAAAACCTCGGCAGCGAACCTGAAACTCGCCGCTTAATTACCCCTAATACGCGAAAACAAGGCAGCCGCGCCTAGATTTATTTAGGCGCGGCTTGCTTTGACTAAGTGCCAGACATGGCTGCACACTCCCAATAGAGTGACTTCCATCCAAGCTGCCCGGCCATATTCAGGCCAGAGCAGGTACGACCCTTCGGGTTGCGACGAGTATCGCTACTCGCGGTGTTGAGGCGCTTGATAGTCACGACACTTTGATACGTGACCGCGCCTTAACCATAGGGGAACCTCTAGAAAATCGCTTTGGCAAAAAAGCGCGAAGCGATGGATACCGAAAAAATGAGTGTACAATTAGTACATGACATTTTTGAGGAGGCTCCATCGCAAGCAGATTTGAAGCCAAAGCAGAGCTTATAGAGGTGCCCCATACCGATTCGGCAGTTTTTGCCAGTATCGCAACCCTTACGGAGTTTATCCGCTATGACGACTATTATGCAAAATTTTGACTCGCTGGAACTACATCCGGCGCTGATGGGTGCGCTCGCGCATCTGAAATTCACCACCCCTACCCCCATTCAGTCGGCAGCAATTCCGCCCGCATTGCTCGGCAAAGATATTCTAGGAACCGCCCAGACTGGCACTGGCAAAACCGCAGCCTTCGGCATTCCACTGATTTCGCGCCTGCTTAAAAATCCGAACGATTGCGCGCTGGTAATGACACCGACGCGCGAACTCGCCGTGCAGGTGATGACGATGATCGAGCAATTACTGGGAAGTAACAGTGGCATCAACACCGCACTGCTCATTGGTGGCGAGTCGATGCCCAAACAATTCCGTCAGTTGAACGCCCGCCCGCGCCTTATCGTCGGCACGCCGGGACGCATCAACGATCATATCGCGCGGCGCACGGTGAAACTGACCAACACCAACTTCCTCGTACTCGATGAAACCGACCGCATGCTCGATATGGGATTCGGCGTACAGATCGACAAGATCATCGCCCATATGCCGAAAGTACGGCAAACGCTGCTGTTCTCGGCAACGTTGCCTGCGAACATCCTCAAGCTCTCAGGCAAATATCTCACCGAACCGGTGCGGGTTTCGGTGGGCGACACCAACGTGCCGATCGCGCGCATCAAGCAGGAAACCATTCAGCTCAAGGAAGTCGATAAATACGGCCAGCTGCTGGTGCAATTGCAACAACGCGAAGGCTCGATCATCGTGTTTATCAAAACCAAATGGGGCGCCGATAAAATGGCGAAAAAACTCCGCGCGATTAACCACCGCGCCGAGGCCATCCATGGTGACCTGCGCCAACACCAGCGCGACCGCGCCATTAACGCGTTTCGTAATCAGGAATGCCGCATCATGGTGGCGACCGACATCGCCGCGCGCGGCCTCGATATTCCGCATATCGAACACGTCATCAATTACGACCTGCCGCAATGCCCGGAGGATTACATCCACCGCATCGGCCGTACCGGACGCGCGGGCGCTGAAGGTGCCGCGATCAACCTCATCACGCCTGCTGACGGCAAAAAATGGAGCGCCATTCGCCGTTTGCTCAATCCCGGTGAGAAGATCGAGAACGAACCGCGTGCTTATGGAAAACCGCGCAATAAAAAGCGCTATGGCCGTAATTCCCGTCCGCAGCGTAGCCGTGGTGAGTCACGCCCGGCGGCGTAAGTTCGATAGAATAACGACAATATCCCGCTTGCTCGGTGCCAGCTCCCCCCTTGAGGGGGAGCGGACTTTCGCAAGCCTTTAGGCGCAGCGAAAGTCGTGGGGGGTTACCTTCACTTCCCAACCCCCCACCGACGCGCTTCAAGTAGCGCGTCGGCTCCCCCTCAAGGGGGGAGCTAAGCACCGAGCAAGCATAGCGGCATTCACCCTTGTCGAGCTCTCGATTGTCCTCGTCATCATCGGATTGCTGGTGGGCGGCATCATGACCGGCGCGTCGCTGCTGCGTCTGTCGGGCACGCGTAGCGTCATGAATGATCTTTCCAACTACGCTTCTGCCGTACAGAATTTCCGTACCGAGTTCAAAGCCATCCCCGGTGATATGGCCAATGCGACGAGTTACTGGGGCATCGGCGCAGGTACTGGATCGAACGCTGCCTGTTATAGCTTTAATCAATCCGTGGGTGTCGCCACCTGCAATGGAACTGGTAGTGGCGATATCGAGCTCGTCAACCCGGCCACCGCTGCCGCTGACGGCACTGAATCGTATCTAGCTTGGAAACACCTTGCCAATGCGGGGCTTGTCTCCGGCGCCTTTACCGGCCGTACAGCAAGCGGTGGTGCGGGCGCGGGCACCGTAGCGAGCACCAACGCGCCCTCTGCAAAAATCGACGGTTTGACCTATATCATTCGTGGCGCTGTGGGATGCATGTCGGCCGACGCCACTTACTTCGACGGGTGTTATTCGCTGTTCATGGTGTTCGGGCTTGGCAGCAACAGCGCGCTACATCCGGCCGCGCTCTTTACGCCAGACGAAATGTACAGCATGGATAAAAAAGTCGATGACGGCTTGCCCGGCGGCGGCCAACTCAGGACCTTCGACAGTGTCGCCACCTGTGCGTCGAGCAGCACCGCCTACGCGCTATCGAGCAACGGTAAAAACTGCGCTGGCATTTATCAGGTCGATCCGATCATGCCGAATTAGAGTGGCAGGTGACAATGAAACCCAAGCCCCACACTACCCTCGCCGCCTTCGGCGCCACACTCCCTGAGCGCGGGCGGCTCGTCGGCCTCGATGTGGGAGAAACGACGATTGGTGTCGCCGTATCGGACGAGCGCCGCCAAGTCGCCAGCCCACAACTTACCATCACCCGCCGCAAATGGTCGGCTGATGTGGAAGCGCTGAAAGCGATGATCGATGGCCAACTCATCGTCGGCATCGTGATTGGCTATCCGATTAATATGGATGGATCGGAAGGTCCGCGCGCACAGGCCACGCGCGGCTTCGCCCGTAATCTGCGCGATGTGTTCGACTTGCCTATCCTGTTGTGGGACGAACGGCTCACCACCGCCGCCGTCACCCGCATGATGGAAAAAGAAGCCGACCTTTCGCGTGCGCGGCGCGATGAATTGGTCGATAAGCTGGCGGCCTCGTATTTGCTGCAGGGCGCGTTGGATGGATTGGGTAGTGTGACAGGCGACAGGTGACAAGTGGCAGAAAAAGATTCGTGCGGCATGTCACCTGCCACCTGTCACTTGCCACTCAAATCAAATCACTTGATTTGATTTGACGCCCCTCTACCCTCGTGCGCGTATGTGCGCATGTACGTGTATGGCAATTCTGCCGCTGGCATTCCTCGTGGGGAGCATCCCCTTCGGGATCGTGCTGGCGCGCGCGTTCGGCCTGCCGGACCCGCGCACCATCGGCTCAAAGAATATCGGCGCGACCAATATGCTGCGCACCGGTCGCAAGGATGTAGCACTCCTCACCTTGCTGCTCGATGGGCTGAAAGGCGCATCCGCCGTCTGGATCAGCCACGCGCTATGCGGCACGGATACCACCGCTGCTACACTTGCCGTCATGATGGCAGTGATGGGGCATGTTTACTCACCATGGCTCAGCTTCAAAGGCGGCAAAGGGATGGCGACCCTGCTCGGCGGTACGCTTGCGCTATCGCCAGTCATTGGCGGCATGAGCTGCACCATCTGGCTACTGGTGTTCGTCGCTACGGGGTTTTCTTCGCTGTCGGCAATTACCGCGCTACTGGCCATGCCGGTGCTGGCCCATTGGGTATTCGACGAACGCAGCGTAATCGCGCTCGCTATGACAGCGGTGCTTGTACTATATAAGCACCATCCGAATATCTCCCGTCTGATCAAGGGCGAGGAACCACGATTCTTTAAGCGTAAACAAAAACAGCGGAGGAAGTCATGACCGGCTTTATTCCAAATCCCTCATTGCGTAATGCCAATGTGATCGACGCGCTGCGGCTGATTCGCAGCGAGCATGTGGGACCGATGACGTTCTTCCAGCTGGTAAAACTCGCAGGCTCGGTTGAAAAAGCACTGGCGATGGCGCCGGAACTATCACGGCGCGGCGGGCGCAAACGCGCGATTACCATTTCGCCACGCGACCAGGCGGAGCGCGAGCTTGAATCCATCGAGCAATTCGGCGCGCGCATCGTGATGTATGGCGAGGAGGATTATCCGCGCCTATTGCAACTTATTCCCGATGCGCCGCCGCTGCTCACCATAAAAGGCCACGCGCATTTATGGTCGCATGATAAACTTGTAGGCATTGTCGGCGCACGCAATGCCTCGGCTAATGGCTGCGTCTTCGCCAAAAAACTGGGCAGCGATTTGGGCGCACAGGGCTACACGGTCATCTCTGGCCTCGCCCGCGGCATTGACTCCTCGGCCCATCGCGGTTCGCTTCCTACCGGCACCGTCGCCGTCATCGGCGGTGGCATCGATAATGTGTACCCGCCCGAGAACACGATGCTGTTTGAAGAAATCACCGAGAGCGGCGCCATCATTTCCGAGATGCCGTTCGGCGCCATGCCGCATGCGCGCTCGTTTCCGGGACGCAATCGCATCATCGCCGGCATGAGCCGCGGTGTGGCAATTATCGAAGCCTCGCTGAAATCGGGATCGCTGATTACCGCTAATTACGCGCTCGATTACGGGCGGGACGTGTTCGCCGTGCCCGGCTCGCCTATGGATCCGCGCTGCCAGGGTACCAACAAACTGCTGCGCGATGGGGCAACGATGATCGAGTCCGTACGGGACATACTCGAGAACCTCTCCCCAGCCGGTTCGGTACCGCTCGCCGACACCACCCCTACCGATTTCGCCGAAGGGCCTGCCCAACTTCCAGCGGAAAAAGATCTGGTCGAAGCACGCGATTCCGTACTGCAGGCATTGAGTTTTAGCCCTACCGCGCTTGAGGACGTTTTGAGCGTTACCGGACTACCCACCCACTTATTGTTAGTAGTTTTACTTGAACTTGAGCTGGCAGGCAGGCTAGAACGCCACCCCGGCGCCCGTGTCAGCTTGCGTACAGAAAGTGAAAATGAGTCATTCAGTCGTCGTCGTTGAATCGCCCGCCAAGGCGAAAACTATTAATAAGTATCTGGGCAAGGACTTTACCGTCATTGCCTCCTACGGCCATGTGCGCGATTTGCCGTCGAAAGACGGATCGGTGCGCCCGGACGAGGACTTCGCCATGGACTACGAGGTCGATGCCGAATCGAAAAAGCCGCTGAACGCCATCGCCGCCGCGTTGAAAGATGCCGACGCGCTCTACCTCGCCACCGACCCCGACCGCGAGGGCGAGGCGATTTCATGGCACGTGCTCGAGGCGCTGCGCGAGTCGAAGAAAATTCCGAAAGAAGTCACCACCATCAAACGCATCGTGTTTCACGAGATTACCAAAAAGGCGGTGACGGAGGCGATTGCCAATCCGCGCGACATCGACATGGATCTGGTCAATGCGCAGCAGGCGCGGCGGGCGCTCGATTATCTCGTCGGCTTCAACCTGTCGCCGATTTTGTGGCGCAAACTGCCGGGTTCGCGCTCGGCAGGACGGGTGCAGTCGGTTGCCTTGCGGCTTATCTGCGAACGCGAATCGGAAATCGAAACCTTCGATCCGCAGGAATATTGGGATGTGAAAGCCATCCTCGCCAATGGCGGCGGTGAAACGTTCGGCACACGGCTTGTCGAGTTTGAAGGCAAGAAGCTCGAAAAATTCTCGCTCACCAACGAGGCGGATGCGAGGCGTGTCGAGACAGAAATCAAGCGCAGCACGTTTACCGTGGAAAATGTCACGCCAAAAACCCTGCGCCGCGCGCCCTATGCTCCTTTCTCCACCGTTACGCTGCAAATGGAAGCCTCGCGCAAGCTGGGCTTCACCGCCAAGCGCGCCATGCAGGTGGCCCAGCGTTTGTATGAGGACGGACTCATTACCTATATGCGTACGGACGGTGTCGTCGTCTCGCAGGAAGCCATCGCCGCCGCGCGGGATTTGATCGCCAAGGATTACGGCGACCGCTACCTGCCAGCCTCGCCGCGCCAGTATAAAACGAAAACAAAAAACGCGCAGGAAGCGCATGAGGCGATCCGCCCTACCGATTTATCGCGCACGCCGAACAAAGCCGGGCTCGATGGCGAGCAGGCCGATTTATACGAACTCATCTGGAAGCGCATGATCGCCAGCCAAATGGAACTCGCCGTGTATGATCAGGTGAGCGTCGAGATTCGCGATGCGACCAAACAGCATGCGCTGCGCGCCACCGGCTCGGTGCTGAAATTCGACGGGTTCCTCAAGCTCTATCAGGAAACCATCGAAGAAGATCAAATCAAAGACGGCGATGACGAGGGCGACGAAGCTGCATCGCAGCGCCTGCCGGAATTGAAGATCGGTGACACACTCGCCTCACGCGAGGTAAAAACCGAGCAGCATTTCACCCAGCCGCCGCCGAGATATTCGGAAGCCTCACTGGTCAAACGCCTCGAGGAACTCGGCATCGGACGCCCTTCGACCTATGCCAGCATTATCTCGACACTGATTGACCGCGATTATGTGACACTCGATAAACGGCGCTTCACTGCGGCGGCGCTTGGCCGCGTGGTCACTGCGTTCCTGATGTCGTATTTCGAGCGCTACGTGGAATATGGTTTCACCGCCAGTTTGGAGGAAATCCTCGACGCGATTGCCGACGGCGAACGCGACTGGAAAGCCGAACTCACGATTTTCTGGAAAGATTTCCACGCGCGGGTTGAAGAATCGAAGAAGCTGACGATTACCGACGTGCTCACCAAAGTCGACGAATTACTCGAACCGTTTATTTTCGGCAAGGGTGAGAAGGCGGCGAAAGCGCGCATCTGTCCGCAATGCGGCACCGGCCGCGTTGGCCTGAAAACGGGGAAATTCGGCTCGTTCCTCGGCTGCTCGAATTATCCGGAATGCAAGTACACGCGCCCGCTGGCGGCAATCGATCCCGATGCGCCCATCGAAGCCAACATGGAAGAATACCCGAAAACGCTGGGCAATGATCCCGTAAGCGGTGACGTGGTGACGCTGCGCAAAGGCCCCTATGGTGTGTATGTGCAGCTTGGCGAAGACAAAAAACCCAAGCGCACCGGATTGCCGAAAACACTGGCACCGTCGGCGGTCGATTTGGAGAAAGCGCTGGCGCTGCTGTCGCTGCCGCGCGAAGTTGGCATGCATCCGGAGACCAATGAAAAAATTGTCGCCAGCATCGGCCGCTTCGGTCCGTATTTGTTGCATGCAGGAAAATACGTCACGCTGAAGGGCGAGGACGATGTGCTCAGCGTCGGCATGAATCGCGCGGTCACGCTGATTGCTGAGAACGCACTCAAAAAAGGCAGCGGTCGTGGTGGGCGTATGGCGGCGGAGCCACTCAAAGACCTCGGTGTGCATCCCGATACGGCAGAAAAAGTGATCTTGCTCAAAGGCCGCTATGGCCCGTACATTAAATTCGCCGGGAAAAACGTCACCGCACCCAAGGGCATTGAGCCCGCCGAGATGACACTCAACGACGTGCTGCCGCTGCTCGCTAAACACGTGAAAGCCAAGGGCGGGAAGAAAAAGGCGGCGAAAGAGAAAAAGCCTGCTGTGAAGAAAAAAACGGCGACGAAAGACAAAGATTAAACAAATGGTTAGCTGCTATGACCGATGGGCACGTTAACCCATCTTTAATGTTTTTCGTTTAGTGTTATAATGTACTAGCACGAAAACCGCAGAGGGCACTATGGGCAAGCAGACAGTCATTAACGGCGACGTCACCAAAAACCTAACAGTGGAAGATGGCGACCTTATCGTCCACGGCAACGTGCAAGCTGGCGTGGAAGTCACTGTGCGCAACGGGGGCGTTCAGATAGATAAGAACGTGGGCGATCGCGTGATCATCGATCAAAAGAAAGTGACTTCCTCTGGCATCAGCGCCTCAAGCAGTGGCAGCGGGTCTCCGGTCATCATCGACTCCAAGATTAAAGGTGATCTCACGATCACGACGAACGATGATTCACCCAACAGCGGTAAACCCGTCATTATCGGTGGTGAGTCGATTGAAGGGGATGTTGTCATCAACGGAAATAAGGTCACCGTAAATGGAAAGCCGTATACATCGAAGCCAGCGCCTGGCGGCATTTCGGGCATCACGATCAAAGGAAACGTCGGCAACAACGCGATCATCGACAGCGGGCAAAACTTGCGCATTGCAGGCGTAGTGGGTGATAACAGCAACCTTGCCGCCAAAGATTCTATTACAACGGGGAATGTCGGGAAGAATGCCATACTCGATGCTGGCGACAGCATTGATACGGGATGTATCGCAAGTAATCCTTCGATCAGCGCGGGCAAAGGCATAAAGTCACGCTGCCGGTAAAGATAGGTAGACCGGCCAAGAAAAATAGCGAAAGCCAGAAAAGAAATCGTCACCCCGGCGAAGGCCGGGGTCCATGTCACTCCTTTAGCGCTACGCCCGTTTCCTGGCATGGATTCCGGCCTTCGCCGGTCTGACGGAGCTTGACGTAAGGCATGCGCCTATTATTCTCCCCGTTATGCCAAAAGCGAAAATATTCAAGCCCACCAAAACCGCGATGCAGTCGGGCCGCGCGAAAACGAAGCGCTGGAAGCTCGAATTCGCCCGCGACGCGGCGATGACGCCCGACGCCATCATGGGCTGGGACACCATGAACAACACACTGACGCAGATTCATTTATGGTTTGCGACGAAAGAAGAAGCCCTTGCCTACGCCAGGACGAAAAAGCTGGATGTCGAGGTAATCGAGCCGGAAACCGCCAAAGTCGGCCCTAAATCCTACGCCGAAAATTTTGCTTTCACGCGCAGGCAGGCCTTTGATAAAAAGGCATAAAAC
>JANNSK010000093.1:0-58208 GCA_031402515.1 Alphaproteobacteria bacterium
CCTCCCACCCGAAGTGAAGGACTCCATCTCTGGAGTCCAAAAAGGACATGTCAAGGCCTGGTAAGGTTCTTCGCGTTGCCTCGAATTAAACCACATGCTCCACCGCTTGTGCGGGTCCCCGTCAATTTCTTTGAGTTTTAACCTTGCGGCCGTACTCCCCAGGCGGAATGCTTAATGCGTTAGCGACGTCACTGAGGGCGTAGCCCCCAACAACTAGCATTCATCGTTTATGGCGTGGACTACCAGGGTATCTAATCCTGTTTGATCCCCACGCTTTCGAGCCTCAGTGTCAATACTCATCCAGATAGCCGCCTTCGCCACCGGTGTTCCTCCAAATATCTACGGATTTCACCCCTACATTTGGAATTCCGCTATCCCCTCTGAGATTCCAGCATCGCAGTTTCAATGGCAGTTCCGGAGTTAAGCTCCGGGATTTCACCACTGACTTGCGACGCAACCTACGCTCGCTTTACGCCCAGTAATTCCGAACAACGCTAGCCCCCTTCGTATTACCGCGGCTGCTGGCACGAAGTTAGCCGGGGCTTCTTCTCCGACTACCGTCATTATCTTCATCGGCGAAAGAGCTTTACAACCCTAAAGCCTTCATCACTCACGCGGCATGGCTGGTTCAGGCTTGCGCCCATTGACCAATATTCCCCACTGCTGCCTCCCGTAGGAGTCTGGACCGTGTCTCAGTTCCAGTGTGGCTGATCATCCTCTCAGATCAGCTAGAGATCGTAGGCTTGGTAGGCCATTACCCCACCAACTACCTAATCTCGCATGGGCCGATCTCTCGGCGATAAATCTTTGCCCCGAAGGGATTATGCGGTATTAGCTCCAGTTTCCCGGAGTTATCCCCCACCCAAAGGTACGTTCCCATGTATTACTCACCCGTGCGCCACTATGTATTGCTACATCGTTCGACTTGCATGTGTTAGGCCTGCCGCCAGCGTTCGTTCTGAGCCAGAATCAAACTCTCATGTTTTGATTCATGATGATCGATTGCTCGATCATCGAAATTGATAGACTCACACAAACCATATCAAACATTCCTTGCCGTAAGGACTTACTGGAATGTCGATACTTACTTGCGTTCGTTACGACGATGTTTCCATCATCGTAAAAAAATTACTTGCATGTACGCAGATATGGTTTGTGGATAAAATGTTCCGACACACCCACCTGCGCTTAAACGCTCTTCACGATATCATTCAGCAGAAAGTGCCAATCCGCCGTGGCGGCAGCAACATTCGATCCATCGATGGAGGGCGAACCCGCCATCGGGAGCACGGGGTTTAGACGTAGCGGCCCCCCCTGTCAACAGGGAAAAATGACTTTTACGCAGAAACTTCATCCCCCTACACCCCACCCCATCAATGGGGCCACTTTCCCTACCGATGTGGCGGGCGGATGGGTGGGCGGATGGTGCCCTTGGGACGGCTCGCAGGCGTGGTTTTGCCGCCGGAAGATTCCGCTCCATCACCCGCAGGTTTAGTAGTTTCGGGCGTGGTGTGCGCCACTCTCGATCCCTGCAGCTGCCCGGAAACTTCTTGCTTTCTGGCTTCTTCAAGCGCCCGCGCCATATCCTCTCTCGACAGGTCGGGCGTGGTGGTGAGGGCCTCAAGTTTTTTTGCCAACGGATCGAATTCCTTTGGTAAGGTGGTGAGTGCGGGCTTCACTTCCGCGGGTTTACTGATAGGCCGCATCGGAACACCGATGGCGCGCAGCAGTGAAGGCTTCACCTCCACCTCCACCTTGCCGGCAAGTGATGGCAGCAGGCTGCCGGTAAAACTGGCGATGTCTGTGATTTGTTGTTTACGACCACCCGACCCCATAAGGAAGCCAGCCTCGGCTTTGCGCAGCATACGAATTGAATTGATCGCCTCCGGGAACTGATTATGGAAGCGCATGAAATCAATGTTCGATTTTTCAATTTCCGCGACGCTATCGATGAGATTCATGACTGGATTAAAGTTATGATCGCCGCCCTGACGCTCACGAATTTCCCATAGCTCATGCGGCGTATGGCGCTTAAGCAAGTCGATCTCCGCTGTCATCTCGCGAAGCTGGTCTTCCATATCTTTATCATCAGTGATGAAGGAGCCTAAATCCAGCGGGCCTCCGCCCTCCTCAAGTTCCGCTTCAAATGCTTGATTAAAGCTATGCAGCAGCGGCGAATCATGTTCCTGCACGACTAGTTTCACTTCCTGACCCAACCTGCGATCAAGCTCCTCGAACGAGACAATATGATCGTGCTTGGCAACCGCATTACTCAGCATTTGCATCGTGGCAAAAACAAGCCGTTTGCTGTTGTCGCCGATATCATTCCCGAACAGCTGCCGAATCGATGACCTTTCCGGGCGGCCTTTATCCATATCATCAAGAAGGCCTTCGTAGTTTGTGCGCATGGTTTCCACCGCATCGACTTCTTTTTTAAGTTCGCGATATCGTTTGGCATCGCCTTGCCGTTCTTTGAGTTCCAGCTCTTTGGCAACCATGTCATGTTCGAGTGCGCGATATTCCTCTCTCAACGCATCTATTTGTTTTTTTAGCGTCGCGTATTTCGGCGCTAGTTCTTTATTGTTGGGGTGGCCGGAAACTTTGCTCCAGTGGCTTAAAAGATGGTCAACATCCATCGGCGTCATTTTTTTGCGGTCGTAACCGGCATTGAGAATCATCTGAGGCTGCAAGCCGCTTATCTTGCCATGCAACGGATCGATTTGTTTATCGATGAGCTTTAGCCGTGCCTTGGCCGCGCGTATCTCAGCGGCCAGTTTCGGTGCCTCTGTGCCAATATCTCGCGTGGATTCCTTCATACGAGTGAGCAAAAGCACGCGCTCGATATCGTCGAATGGCCGCAGCGGCGTTAGTTTGCCGTGCTCATCGAAAGCCAGCAACGTGCTCTCGCCTTTCATCACGCGTGCGGCCTCCTCCCGTATAAATTCGGGATAACCGTCCATGGGTAATGTCGCCGCAAAGCTAGGCATACGGCCCTTCTAACAGCCATTTGGGCCGAGAAGTATGACAATTTGATGAAGATTTTTGGTTAAACAATCGCCAAGCGGTGCTTCGTCTACCGATGCGGTGGGAGTTTTGGGGTAGGACGGTGGGTGCCGCGGGGGCGCGGGGGCTTGGTTTTTGGCACGGCCTCCTCGCCCTTGCCTTCTGGATGCTGCGTCACACCCCCTTCTTTTGCTGCTGCAGCAGCATCGATGGCAAGAGAATTCACATCGATATCTCGTCCAAGAACGGAGTTCTTTGTATCCCAGTTTCTGAAAACTCCATGATTCTGTGTCTGCTTGCCCTGCATGTCTTCCAGAACAGGCGTGGATCCCGGCTGTATGCGCAGCACTCGCTCCATTGATTGATGATTCTGATACAATACGAAAGAGTCGTTGGAATCCGGTGATTTAAGGCCGACGGAAGTCGCGCCGATAGCACGAGCATAGCCCATGAACTGATCCATATAGCTACGTAAATTACCAGGTTTTGTAAACGAGACGAAGCGGGCCACTTCAGGGAATGCAGCGATCATGTCCTCTGCGGTGGCGCCATTCAACGCCAACCGCCCTTCAGCATCCAGTAATTGTTTGAACCCTGAATCAGTGACAATAGCAATGCCATCGCGCTGGATGGTATTCACTTGCTTACGAATAGCAAACGGATCCCATTGTCCTTCCCCCATTTCCATGAAAACACGATGGCCTTTGGGAGAGGGCGGCGGCCCCTTGATTACATCGTTATACGCCATCAATAGATTGCGCGGGAGATCGGATTGCTCGCGCCAGACAGGACCATCCGGCTTTGCTTTCAAACGCTGCGGCGCTACCGGGCTCATCGCGCCACTAAAGACAACATGAACCTTGGTTTTGTCGATACCGGTATTGGACAGCCCATTTTCCAGATAACGGGCGTTTTGTGCCATCGTATCCGTACCGTGGACGAAAATCACCCGTGCATATCCCTCCCGCTGAACTTTATCTTCAATCGCCGCCACACTGTTATTGAGATGATTGGGCGTAACACCCTTGCTGTCTTCCATAGCGATACCAAGGAATTCGACCTTATCACCCAAGCCAAGCTTTTTAAAAAGAGCCGGTATGGCTGAGGCTTTTATGATGCGGTCAGACTGGGTAATGGGGCTGACCGCTTCCGGCGGATACAGACGCGGATCGACGATCGTGCCGTCCTTTAGCTGCCTCGGCAGTGGCACAATGTGAGGGGTGTCTTCGTGTTCCGGCGAATACAGGGAATCGCCTGTGCCACCGGTAATCACAACAAGTATTTTATTTTTCGACATTCTCTTAGCTTAACGCACTGGATTATTAAAAGTATGACAATTTGATGAAGATTTCGCGGGCTCATGATTGAAAACCCACCATTTTTTAACGCACTTTGGGAGGTTTCAGCGGCGGGCGGCCGACCCCGTGCGGGCGGGTGCCGCGTGGGGTGTGGGATTCAATCGGCCCAGCGCCATGCTCAGGGAACGAACGCGGGCGTATTTGGTTCCACTCGGCAAGATCCGGCATCGTCGCAATGGTCTCTTTCAGGGTCTCAAAAATTTTTGCTTCATCTGGTGGGCTGCCAAACCGGCGCTCAATGGCCTGATTCATGAATACATCCAGCTTCGCTATCGAGGCCGATTCATAGCCCCGCATCAATTCTTCCGTCAATTTCAGATAGCCCTGGTCGCGCAGGCTTTGGAACGATGGCCAGTCTCGCGTTGCTGCCTGCCGTTTCATGGCAATCGACGATAATTCATTCGCATCCTGCCAGCGATTGCCTTTCATCAACGCATCCAGACGTTCTGGGATATTCCTGTACAGCAAAGTTTGCTTTGCCGCGTTTACTTCTTTGGAATCCCGCACAGCGCCTGCGGCTTGATAGGCAACTCCCGCATCCTGTAATTTCTTGGCGGCATCCATTTGCGCGGCACCCTCCGCTGCCGCACTCAATGTTTCCGACGATAGGCCGGGAGTGCGGATCAAATCGTTCAGCGTGTCGAGGGATTTGCCGAAATGGCCCATCCGTCCTTTGGCCAGCCAGATACCATGGGTGACACTAAAATCCGGCATGGCGATGATATTTTCGCGAATGATTCCGAACAACGCATGGCTTGGCGTGGTTTCTGTTTGGCCTTCGTACTCCCACCCCCGCATCATGAGCGGTCTATGTTCAGCAAGGCGTTTGGCGACGAAATCAGCGATACGCGTATCGGCGAAATGAGCCCGGGCGTCTTTGTCATCCGGCACCGATTCGTAGCCTTGCATCAAATCATGGATAAGCTGGAAATAGGCGTCCCGCCGCAGATTTTGAAAATCCGGATAGTGCTTGGCGCCGGAATTGCTATAGGCAACGTGCGAAAGCTCATTCCGTTCATCGAAATCCATCAGGCGGATGAGTTTATCTTCAAACATACGCCGCCATGCATCAACGCGGATGCTGTCGTTGAACCTGACCTGTGTTCGCGCCTCGGTCCGCACCGCATCCACCCGGTACTCCGCCGGATTCACAAACGGCTCTTTTGGTAGTGCGGATACGGTTTTTCTTACCGGCGCATCATCATCCGGATGGCTATGCGGAATGGCTGAGGGCCATGCACGCCAACTGGCATCATGGGCCATCCATTGTGCCTTGCTCATCCGCCCGCCGCCGCTTTGCAACCCATCATGGACGTTTTTCTGCCAAAGCCGCGCACGCCCAACGTAAGCCTGCCATTCACTATTCAACTCCAGATAAGCAAGATATTTGGTGAATTTTGTATAATTGGGCCCGAAATCAGGGAAAATCCTTCCCGCTTCCATATCCTCGATCCATCCTCTGGTGATACCATCCAAGGGCGGGTTGGTTGGCGCATCCAAGGCTACCCGAATGGATTTCATCAATGCCCCGAAACGTCCGTCGAGTGGTTGATCCGCAATGATACCGTGGTTTGTCTGCCAGCGCGTTTTCGCCGCTGCATCGACATCCGGCAAAGGCGCCCTGCTTCTGCTTGCAGCACTGCGATTGTTGATTGGTTTTGATTCTTCGCTCATATCCTATTCTTACTCGCCCCTTACACCGCTGTGTGTGACAATTTCATGACAAATGAGTTAACGGTGGGCACCGCCACGTATGGCGGTTGGGCGGCCGCGATGGCCATGCGGCCGTTCCGGGAGAGGCGGCTTTTGCTTTTCGGTAGTTTCAGGCAAAGTAGCGCCATGCGGGACAACCGTTGCCGGAGCAATGGCTGTCTGGCCATTTCCCAAAGACTCGACCGGATATTTTTGTAAAGAGTCCAAAGTTGGGGTCAGAGAAAGATCGCGTTTGGGCCATGGCGGAAGTAGCGATTCTGCCATTGCTGCTTTCGCATGCCAGCTATTGGGAGGAAGTTTATCGAATACCGCACGTTCAAAATAGCTTACTTTTGATGCTCCCTGTTTTATCTCTACGCGGTCGGCAATGCGAGAAAACAAGGCTTCTTCATTTTTGCTCAATGTCCGGTTATCCGGGGGCAGACTGCTTTCCCTGCTACCCGTATGCGCTACACCCGAAACCTGCAAAGTACCCAAAAAGTTTGCGATACTTATACCATCCCAGTATTCCCGTATGGCGTGGATGTATTTCATGCGTGTATCGATTGTTTCTACCAGATCCGCCCATAACCGATCCTCTGGGTTTGGCATCCAACGCTCGCCGCGTGCTTCCGTGTGTAGTTTATCCAGCATCGCCTTCGCATAGCGTTTGGAAAACATGGCATGACGTGGGCGGACCAATGAACCAGTCTCCTCCCCCGTACGCCGGTAATGAATCATCAGATTTTCGTAATGCTCGAATTGTTTAGAATCACCGACAAAAATATGCTGCTTAATTTCATGCATTAATTCTATGGCTGGCAGCATATCACCGCTAAATATATGACCATTTTTGTAAACGGAACCGGGTGATTTCTTGTAACGAAGTAATGCATAGGTGGTCAGAAATTCAGCGGGGTCCAGTGTTGCGTCACGCCATACCGTGAGCCTTTTGCGCCCATCTTCTGTTTGTATAAGTCTCCCGTAATCCAGCCCTTCTTGATTTTTCCGCGGAATGACTGTGCTAAGTTTTGTCTGACGATCGCGATTTAACTCCAGGCGGCTCAAGCGTGCCTCCAATCCACCATGCGCCTTCAGTAAGGCCTCGCTCCGCACAGCATTGGCTTCCGGTTGATTCGTCCATTCACCGGCCGTGTTGTGGAGACCTTCCATCGTCACCCGTTCGCGCGCAAGATCGCGCTCTGTACCACTTTTTGCCTGATCCATGATCGGCCAACTGAAGAGTCTCATGATCTGTTGATGCTGAAGCTTATCCGGCAATGTCTGACTGGCCGCATCAAACCATGCGGCGGTAGTCTCACGCGAAACACCCAGTTTCTCCGACAAGACGATGGACGAATGCGGCAATTTGATGGTCCCCGGCTTTTCTTTTGCCGCAATCGCGGCGAGTGGTTTGCTGATGGCATCGATCCAACGCTGTTTGGCGATTTCGCGTGGACTTCGTACCACTTTTTTGGTGTTTGCTTCAGGCATAATTGTCACGCTCCTTCATCATGTTTTTAAGGTCTCAGCACTGGCCGCTGCATACGGCTGGTCGCCGGCCGCCCTTGTGGCGATGTGTGTGTTTGCGGTTTAGCCTCCACGCCATGCGGCTGGGGCGTCGGCAATGGAGTATGGGGTGCAGTTGATTCCATGGATTCAGAAGATGGCAAGGTAGAAAGAAAACTTGAACCACCGATGGCATCAAGTGCACGATGTTTTTCGAGTGCACGATGCAAGGTTTCAGTGCGCGCATAATCGTTCAAATCTTTCTGCGCTTTATCGAGCAGTGATTTGTAGTATTCGTAGCTTGGGGTTTTGCGCAACTCCAGTGACTGCATAAAAAGTATTTTCATGGATTCATTAAGTCTGAGCACTCCAGATTCAATTCCCGCAATGCTTCTCAAGTCGATAGGTTTACCACCCGACATGTCGCTCATTTTTTGTGCTAATTCACCTTGGGTGTGGATACCCTTAATGCGCCGCAATCCATTAAAAACATAAGCCAATCGTGTATTCGGCGTCTGTTTCTCAAGCCATGCAGGATTCAATAACGTGGTGGCGAGCACGTTTTTTTGGTAGGCATCGCCCAGAATAAGGTTTTGTCGAGTCTCTGCTGCGGATGAGTCAAGGCCGGACTTTGGCTTTGCAGTGCTAGAAAACCCTGCGTTTTCTAAAGATCGCGGCTCTGCATCCGGATACGCGTAATACGCTTTTCGTAGCCATGGTCCATGCGCTTCATAAACTCCACCACGCTCCGCATTCAGCGCGCTTTCAAGTTCGTTAAACGGTAAACTTGTCGGCTTAATTCTAGATTGAGACTTCTCAATACCAAACACGTATGATCTGGAACGCCCGTCGTCACCAAGTAATTGACCGACCTCTTTCGCACTCATTCCCTGTGCTTTACGGAGACGCTCAAAATAGCGGCCGAACCATTCTTTTTGCGGATATTGACTGATTTCAGCCCATAACTTTTCGGGCGGCGGTAGCGGTGGCCGTGTATATTTCCCCGGATTTATTTCCCCATAATGTTCATAAGCCGTCTGAAATTGTGCTTTATATTGATTAAACGGGCTCTGATCTAAATTAAGCCCACGTACCCAAAGTTTAAATTCATAATTCGTGGGGTTATTGCCGGGCCTGAACTTCTCGATCTGACTAACAAATGCCCCCGTTACCCCGAGTACTCTAGCAATATCGGTCTGCGGTAACGGCATGCCCACACGCGTGGAAGGCTGTAATTCCCGGATTCGTTTTAGCAGATACCCGAATTCTTTCCGCTTATCGCCTTGCGTAAAAGCAGCGACTTCTTTCGCCAGTTCTTCTGGCGCTGGCAGCGGTTTTGGTGGTGTATATTTTTCAGCCATCCCACCTGCATAGCTGAATCTGAAGGCGAGTTGTGTGACAGTTTTATGACAATTAATATAGGAATTCGCGCATTATTGCGGCGCAAAATTTACTACTGCGTGCTCTCCGCGGCGAAACTATTCAGGAAAAACAGGCCGCAGGAGGGGCTGGTATAATCCTTGTCATACTTGGCGGTGGAGGGAACGTTGGTGGTCGAGCAGTTCGCTTGCGCGGTGTTGTTCCAGCCGCGCATATCGCCTAATCCTGGCAACCCATCATCCGCTTTATTATCAAGGCTATAGGCTTGTTTACCGCTGATAGCCGCCGCAGTCGGGTAGCTGTTGGTCGTGGTGGTGCCGTAAACCAGTACATTGTCGTAATCGCCGTCGAAGCGCGAAGCGTCAGCACTCAATGTCCCAAAACTATCGAGGAAGAACGTCGTGTTCTTGACCGCGGTGAGCGGGCTGTTGGTGCCGGGTATGGCATAGCGGATGTTACCGGTCGCATAGATACCGGTGAATTTCCCTATGACCATTTCGGCAGCGGCAAGCTGTTGCCATGCACGGAAACTCTCAAAGCTCGCCGCTTCGATAAGCCCGTCGCCATCGCCATTGCAGGTGGTTTTGCCGTCGCTGGCATCCGTCGCAGGAGCGGCGCAGTTCGTGGTGAGGTCGGCATTTCCGTCCGCTTTGCCCCAGACCCGCACGGCAGTCGAAAAATCGCCAGGCAGTTCACCGTATTTGCTTTTGAACAAGGTCAAAGCGTGGCGATAGCTTGTCGCGTCCGTCAGGATGCCACGCACGCGTTGTTCCACAAGCAGGCTTTGGCCCATTAGCACCCCACCCGTCAAAAGGCCGATGATGGTGATGACGACGGCCATCTCGATAAAAGTAAAGCCTTGAGCCGACAGCCGACAGCCTTTAGCTTTTTTCTTTTTTAGCTGATGGCTGCTAGCTGTTGGCTGCCCACTCATATCGGTAACCCCAACAACTCATAGAGCTCGCGCTTGGTGTTGACGACTTGGTAAAACTGCCGGGTTTCCGGCCGGGCAAAGCCGACGGAAATCATTTGCTCCAGCAGCTCCACCAAGAGATCCCAGTAGCCATTATGATTGTAGATGACGACCTTCTTTTGGTGAATCTTGATTTGTCGCCAGGTGATGACTTCGAACATTTCGTCCAGCGTGCCGAAGCCACCGGGAAGGATGACGAACGTATCCGCGTTGTCGTACATGATTTGTTTGCGCTCGTGCATCGAGTCCACAAAATGCATTTTGGTGAGGCCTTTATGCTCGACCTCGATACGCCCCAGCGAGCGCGGGAATACGCCGATGACTTTGCCGCCTGCGGCGAGCGCGCCATTGGCCGTTTCACCCATGAGCCCGCAATCGCCGCCGCCATAGACAAGCTGGCGGCCAGCTTTCGCCAGGTCGTGCCCAAATTCGTGCGCCATGGTAAGATGTTCCGCTGGCACTTTTTGCTGGGCACCACAAAACACACAAATTGAACGCATATTCGATAAAGAATCACTCATAGAAGCGCGTGACCATAAGGATTCTGTAGAGCTTTGCAAGCGGCGCTGCGAAAAAAAACGCCGCTAGCGCTTCGATTCCGCCGAGAGCGTGGCTTCTTTCAGGGGTTCACCGCGAATCCGCCCCTCGGCGAGCACGGTCGTTGTGGGTGTATTGCGCCCCTCGAAAGCAATCTGCTGACGTAGTTGTTCGTTTTCGTGTGCGAGATAGCTGTTGGCAGATTCGTATTGCTTTAATCGTAGCACGCTTTTATCGACTGCGTTGATGTCGTATTGCTTTTTTGTTTGCTCTTGCCAAAGATTAAAGGCCATCCAGAAGGTGCCGATTTTAAGGCCCCAGCCTTCGCCGTTGAGCAGCACCATTTGTCCAGTTTTCTCGGAGGCTTCAAGAAGCTTATCGCCCGCTTTTCTCAATCCAAAAAGTCCGTATGGCCGGGCGAACCAGCTGCCCTTCCACTGCCGCGCCAGCACGAAGCCACCGACAGTCGCCGCAATCGGCAGGATAATCTGCGAGGCGGTGGCCTTGAGATATTGGCCGACCGTCAGCGTGCCGCTTTCACGATCACGGTAAGCGCGGGTTTTTAGTATCTCGGACATGGGGTTAATGAATAATACGATTTTCAGGAGTTTCGGAAGCGGCTATTTTTTCCCGCCACGATCCTGCGGGTTTGCTGCGTATTTTTGGCGCGACTTCTTTTTCCTTCAGCATCGCCCACAGGCGCTGGTTTTCTCGTTTGAGTTCGGGATCGGTTTTTTTGAACAGTTCGATATCGGAAATATCTTTGGTAATTTCATCCACCTGCAACTGTGCTTGCTTTTCTTTTTTCCAATGGCCGTAGCCGAGGGTAAGTCCGCCGATGAGGCCGCCGAATGCCGCGCCGCCAATCGCCACCCACATGGCTTGCAAACTCGGTGCTTGTTTGAGCCCGGGCCATGTCGATAGACGGCCAATTAAATCCTTCCAGCCTTTTTCAGCCATCATTGGATTGTCGGGGAACCATTTATTTCCCAACGCAAGTCCGCCCCATACACCGGCGACCTGACTGCCAACGATAACGGCCATCTCATACAGCTTCTTCACCATGTAGCTGCCGAAGCCCAGCTTAGCGTCGTAATCGCGATTCGTGTCCTGCCCTGATGGCATAGAGACTCCTTCATGTTTAGAATAGCTTATTTACCCGGTGAGTAGTGTGAACCTTTTGTGAAGATGGAACTGGTAATCCGCTGAATTCTATGTATTTATCGATAAAGTCTATGAGCGACGAACAACATTATCTCGGCCACCGGTCCCGCCTGCGCAGCCGATTTATCGAAGGCGGCAGCGCCGCCCTGCCGGATTATGAGCTGCTCGAACTTATTCTTTTTTCCGCCAAACCGCGCGGTGACGTCAAGCCGCTGGCCAAACGCCTGCTCAAGGAATTTGGTTCCTTCGACAAGGTGATCTACGCCGACGATAACGCCTTGCGCGCCGTCGATGCGGTGGGGGATGCGGTGGTTGCTGCCATTAAGACCATCCGCGCCGCGACGGAGCGATTGATCAGGCTGGAGGTGGAGGAGCGCCCGGTCATCCAGTCATGGTCGGCACTGATGGATTATTGTCGGTTGATCATGGGCAAAAACAAGGTCGAGGAGCTGCGCGTTCTGTTCCTCAATAATCGCCACATGCTGATTGCCGACGAGCTCATGCAGAAAGGTACGGTAAACCATTCGCCGATTTATCCGCGTGAAATCGTTAAACGCGCGTTGGAGCTGGCGGCATCGGCAATCATCCTGGTGCATAACCATCCGAGCGGCGACGCCACGCCATCGAAAGCCGATATCGACATCACTAAGAAAATCGTCGAGGCGGCAGCAACTATTGGCGTTGCCGTGCACGACCATGTCATCATCACCGAAGCCGGGCATTATTCGTTCAAGAGTTTTGGGCTGTTGTAAGAATCAAGTGCTAGTCGCTAGTGCTAGTGCTAAATATTAACCAAATTTTCTTAGCACTAGTGACTAGCACTAGCACTTACTGCGCGGTCCAGCCACCATCGGCCGAAATATGGGTGCCGGTGATGTTGCTCGCCGCCTCCGAGCATAAAAACACTGCAATGCCGCCGATGTCGGATGCTTGGGTAAAACGTTGCGAGGGCTCTTTCTCCTTGAGCAGATCTTTCTTGGCCTGCTCCTTAGAGATATTTTCCTTCGTCGCACGGTCGTCGATCTGCTTCTCCACCAGTGGCGTATGGACCCAGCCGGGACAGATAGCATTGACGGTAATATTTTGCGATGCGACTTCAAGCGCGACGACTTTGGTAAGACCGACAAGCCCGTGCTTGGCTGCCACATAGGCTGATTTGTTGGGCGAAGCGACAAGCCCGTGCGCCGAGGCGACGTTGATGATGCGCCCGTAATTGCGTTTTTTCATCCCCGGCAGTGCGGCCTTGATAGCATGGAACGACGAACTTAAATTGATGGCGAGGATGGCGTCCCACTTCTCTTCGGGGAATGCGTCGATGGGCGACGTGAACTGAATACCGGCGTTATTGACGAGAATATCGACCGCGCCGAAGTCTTTTTCCGCCTGTGCCACCATGGCTTTGATTTCAGCGGGCTTGCTCATATCGGCGGATGAATAGGCCGCCTTGATGGCGTATTGCTTGGCCATGCCCCCGACCAGTTTGTCGATTTCAGCCTTATCGCCAAAGCCATTAAAGAGTATGTTTACCCCCTGCCCCCCCAGCGCCTCGGCAATCGCCAGCCCAATGCCGGACGTTGAGCCGGTAACAATCGCGGTTTTGTTTTTGAGCATAGCATCTCCTTTTCACATTCTCGGTCGTCACCCCCGCGTAGACGGGGGTCCAGCTTTACGCCGCGTCTGCGGCGAAAAGACCGCTGTCTTATCACGCCGGACGGCGCTTAACGTTGGATTCCCCGCCTGCGCGGGAATGACGGAACAAGAGGGAGTGGATAGCATCACATAAAGTATTTTAAAAGCATCGAATCGATTTTGAATTGCATTTCGCTGCACCATCTCCATGATGACGCGATGATCATGTCCGATGAAAAACTGCTAGCTTCTTTCCACCGTGCTTTGCGCCATGTGGCGAAAACACTCGACATCCCCCTCACCGTCACACTGTGGGATGATTCAGAAATAGCGCTAGGCACGACGTCCGAAGGCGCACTATCCATTCGCAGCGCTGGCACTATCGCCTCGCTTCTAAAACGCCCGACATTCGAAAATCTCATCGGCCATTACGCCACGGGGAATATGGCCATTGATGGCGATTTAATGACGCTCGGCCAAACCATGCGCGCCCGCGTCAAAAAGAAAGATTTTCGCCGCCTGAATAAAATGCTGCTGCTGCGTTCTTTGTGGCCATTTTTGTTTGTACGCAGCGAGAAAGTCGTGGTCCGCCACGAGGACGAAGCCGGTGTGATGCATCGCAACGAACGCAATCAGGATTACATCCGCTTTCATTACGATGTCGGTAATGATTTTTATCGCCTCTTCCTCGATCCCGAAATGCAGTATTCCTGCGGTTATTTTACCGATGCGGCGAATTCGTTAGAGCAAGCGCAGCAGGACAAGCTCGACATGATTTGCAAAAAACTACGCTTGCAAAAAGGCGAGCACATGCTCGATATCGGCTGCGGCTGGGGCGGCTTGATATGCCATGCGGCGAAGCATTACGGCGTCATCGCCCACGGCATCACCCTCTCCAACGAGCAATATGCATACACGAAAGAGAAAATCCGCGCGTTGGGATTGGAAAACCAGGTCACTGTCGAAATCCGTGATTACCTGACGCTCGATGGGCAGTACGATAAAATCTCCAGCATCGGCATGTTCGAGCATGTGGGCATCGCCAATTTCCCCACCTATTTTCGCAAAGTGAATTCGCTGCTACGCGAGCGCGGTATTTTGCTCAACCACGCCATCGCGCGGCGGGCCAAGGCGAATGATCGTGACAGCGCCAAAAAAATTACGGCGGAGAAACGCCTGCTCCTCAAATATATTTTCCCCGGCTCCGAGCTTGCCCCCATCGGCCATACGGTAAGCAGCATGGAAACCTGTGGGTTCGAATTGCACGATGTCGAGGCCTGGCGCGAGCATTACGCACTGACCTGCAAACATTGGTGCGAGCGCCTCATCGCCAACAAGGACCGCGCCATTGCGTTGGTTGGTGTCGAGAAATACAATCTATGGGCGGCGTATCTGGCTGGCGTCTCGTTCGGATTCACTTCCGGCTCAATCCTCATATTTCAAGCCGTCGCCACCAAACGCGCCAAGCAGAAAGGCTTGTCCGGCATGAAGCTGACCCGGCAGGATTTGTATGAAGAAGCTGCGACATTAGAGAAATTGGTGGCTCGGGGGTGATTTGAACACCCGACCAAGGGATTATGATTCCCCTGCTCTACCGCTGAGCTACCGAGCCGCCCTGCGAGGTTGCGTAACCTAGCCAAAAAGCGGGGGGTGTCAAGTAAGCTGCAGCGAATCCAGCGCGGATTTGAGATCATAGATAAAGCGGCGGGATTCTTCTTCCGTATATTCCTCGGCATCTCCACCCCAGACGGGGTTCGGCCATGCAGCATCGCCCTTATAACGGGCAATCACATGCACATGCAGCTGATTCACCTGATTGCCCAAGGTCGCAATATTCAGTTTATCCGGTGTCACCAGTGCTTTCAGTATATGCGAGACAATGGCAATTTCATCGCTCAGCCGGTGTTGGTCCTCGCGCGATAAATCGACCCATTCGGTAAGGTCAGGATGGCGCGGCACCAACACTAGCCACGGAAATTTCTTGTTATTCATCAGCCGTACGTTACATAAAGGAAGGTTGGTCACGGGCAACGTGTCCCGGCTTAAACGGAGGTCTAACTCGAACCCGGATGGTTTCATGAAACTGCCTCGCCTCTTCTGGACCTTCATCTATATGGGGCTCATTCCTCTGGTCAACTGGTCGTTCGCCCATACGCCCGTTGTGCCCATGCCGGATGGCGGCGCCTGGGCACCCTTCGCCATCGTCACTGGTCTTGTGCTGGTATTCCGCGATTTTGCCCAGCGCGAAGTCGGGCACAAGATTTTTATCCCGTTGCTGATAGGCATCGCCGTTTCGTTTCTGATGGCTCCGCCCGCCATCGCGCTCGCCAGCGCCGCCGCTTTCGGCATCAGCGAGGCGGTGGATTGGTTGGTTTACAGCGTCAGCAAGCGCCCGCTTTCCCAACGCGTGTTGATTTCCTCTGGCTTTTCAGCGCCCATCGACTCTGCCGTATTCTGGCTGCTGGCCAGCCTGAGTCTGGCTGGAGTTTTCACTTGGTCGACGGTACTGACAGCGATCGCCAGCAAACTGGCGGGAGCGTATGTGGTGTATCTGATTATACGCAAGCAAGAAAAATCACCTCTATAATGGTATAAACCCGCTGGGCAGTTTTGAGATTACACTGCGAAGTTTCTCTAAATCGAAACAGGGCGAATAGCGTTCGTGCATAACAATGTGCCACTCATTACTCAATGGTCGATAGTGCATGGAATGATTGGCAAAGAGTAATTCCAAACTTTTTTTGGAGTAAATACTTACATGACCATTCCGCGGACTGATGTACCAATCCTTCGCTGGGTTATCAGCTGATTGGGCCTCGTAAAGCGTGGTAGAAAAAATAATAGCCCCATGAGGCACCAGCAAATGTTGCCAATGCCCCGCAAGCTGGTTGGGAGCAGTGGCATGCTCAAGTACTTCGCTAGAAAATATGATGTTAAAACGCTGATTGGGTAATTCGGACATCTCGGTATTCAGTGGATCATAGCTAGTGATGGCAAAATCACTGGCCAATAATTGAGCGAACCTGCCACTTCCTGCCCCATAGTCCAGCACTACGGGCATAGCTTCGCTCGTATATGCCTGTTTTATGGCACTCCTAAAAAAATTAGCGTTCGATGCGGGCCTGATCTCTGCATAAAGAGGATCCACCCGAATATAGTCTTCATTATAAATAATCCGTTTCCACTCATCTTCGGTATAGGTATCAAAAAAACTCGTGAATACGAAACCACATTGCGAACAACAATAATAATCGACGTTAACACCTGTTGCCGAAAAAACATGCCCGGCCTGCTCATTGCAATTCTTTGAAAGATCGAAGGTGCGAAACAGCCGTGCGCTATCTTTGCAAATTTTGCAAATCACCCAAACACCCGTTTGAAAATCGTATCGACATGCTTGGTGTGGTAAGTGGTGTCGAACAGAGCGCAAAGTTCGGCGGCGGAGAGATGTTTACTGATCGCACTATTCTTTTTTAGTTCATGCAGGAAATTGGCGCCTTCCTGCCAGACTTTCATCGCTGCTGTTTGCACATGCGCATAGGCGTCCTCGCGGCTCATGCCTTTTTGCGTGAGGGTGAGCATGACGCGCTGCGAGAATACGAGCCCGCTCAAGCGGTCAAGGTTTTTTTGGATATGGTCGGGGTAAATGACGAGTTTATCAATGACTTCAGACAATCGATGCAGGGCGAAATCAAGGGTAATCGTCGCATCCGGCCCGATATAACGTTCGACCGACGAATGCGAAATATCCCGTTCGTGCCATAGGGCGACGTTTTCCATGGCAGGTGTGACGGCCGATCGCACCATGCGCGCCAGGCCGCAAAGATTCTCACTCAGCACCGGATTGCGCTTATGCGGCATGGCGGACGAGCCTTTCTGGCCCTTTGAGAAAAACTCCTCCGCCTCCAGTACTTCCGTACGTTGCAGATGGCGAATTTCAGTGGCGATATTTTCGATGGAAGAAGCAATCACGCCGAGCGTGGCGAAAAACATCGCATGCCGGTCACGCGGAATCACTTGCGTAGAAATCGGCTCGACACTTAAGTTCATTTTACGCGCGACATGCGCTTCGACCTTGGGGTCCACATTGGCAAACGTACCAACGGCGCCGGAAATCGCGCAGACGCTGATTTCTTTTTTCGCCGCTTCGAGCCGTACCCGGTTGCGCTTGAATTCGGCATAAAAACGCGCGAATTTGAGGCCCATCGTCACCGGTTCGGCATGGATGCCGTGGCTGCGGCCCATGGCGACGATGTCCTTCGTTTCCATCGCGCGATTTTTGAGCGCGTCTAAGACTTTATCGATACCGCCAAGCAATAAATCGGAAGCACGGCTGAGTTGCACGGATAAGCACGTGTCGAGCACGTCGGATGACGTCATGCCCTGATGGAGGAATCGTGCTTCCTCGCCTATCGTTTCAGAAACATAGGTGAGGAAGGCGATGACGTCGTGCTTCGTGGTGCGTTCGATTTCGTCGATGCGAGCAATGGCTTTCTCGTCGAAATGCGTGGGCGCTTTTTTCCAGATAGCTTTGGCGGCCTCTTTAGGAATCGTGCCAAGTTCGGCCATCGCGTCGGCCGCATGGGCTTCGATGTCGAACCAGATAGAAAATCGGGTGGCAGGCTGCCAGATGGCAACCATATCCGGGCGTGCATAACGTGGGATCATAGGTCTCGCATATTAACGAGCATTTGAAGCGCGGCAATGAAAAAGACCTAACTATACGCAATCTGGCGGTTTTTTGGCCGCGCCGCAGCCAGATGCGACGGCAATCCGGAGTCGAACTCTTCACGCGGGGCCACCGCCTCGCCACCTGCCAGACGCTGCAGCGTGGACTGTGGGATATCCGCCTCGCTGAATAGCCATACCCAGAAATCGTCTGTTTTGCCTTTGGGGAGTTTGGCAATTTTTTTCACGATAGCATCGCGCGCGTCATGATTCTCTGCTCCGGCAATGCCGAGAATATATCCGTTCCGTGTATAGCAGGAGATAGAACTGAACCCATCGTCCCCCCACACGCCCCTTGCTGTGCCGCCCTTGCCGGAAACACATTCGCGCCCTTTGCCGATGACGGCGGCAGTATTGGAGTGTTTTGTCAGTTTTGCTTCTTCAGCGAAGCGCGTCAGCAATAAATAATCCATTCGCGCCATGTCGTAGGCGGTACTGTAATGCTTTTCATGCGGCATACCGTCGGCCGTGACGAAATGCGACGCGACAAGTCCCTGCTGACGCGCGACGTAATTCATGCAGTACGCGAAATCCTTGAGGTTGTGTTCTTTGAAAAACTCTTTTATTTCGCGCGCATGCCGATTGCGGTTCTTATCGTAATCATTATGCTGTGGAAGCTCTTTGGTTAGCTTGCGGTCCAGCTTCTGATAGGCCTCACTATCTTTCCCCAACTGCCACTCCGCCGCCGCCAGCGCGCCGAGGTCGAGCGCGTAGACATTGTGTGAATCATGGATCATCGCGCGGATTTTTTTATCGTTTCGTGTCAGGAATTCTTCGGAGATCGTGTCCTTATCGCGCATAGCGAGGATGGTATAGTAGGTCCAGATCTTGCTGACGGAAGCCGTGTCCTGAGGTTTGTGGGGATCATGGCTCTCGCTCACGATGAGCTCGCCGTAACTATCCAATACAGCCCATGAACCAATTGGTTTTTTAGGGTTGTCGTCTTTGTTTTTTTTGTCCAGCGTACCCATCGCTGCCCCCCATACCGTAGCTTCAGTATAGCAGGGAATTGTTACAGTTTGATGACAGCGGGCAATTAATTAAGGTTAATCAATAGGCCACCGGTTCCGGATCGAGCGCCCGCCAGAGATACCAGGTGGCCACGGTTCTATAAGGCTTCCAACGCTCGGAAATAGCGAGATAGGCCTTTTTATCCAACGGCTTGCCCTTGTTGTAATGGCGGCCGATGGCTTTGAGCAGGCCGAGGTCTTTCATCGGCAGCACATCCGGCCGGGTGAGGTGAAAAATGAGGAACATCTCCGCCGTCCAGGTGCCGATGCCTTTAATAGAAGTGAGTTCTTCGATGATTTCCTCGTCGGAGAACGTCTCCCAATAGCCTGGCCCGATGTCCCGTTCGGCAAAAAACCGCGCAACATTGCGTGCATAAGCGACTTTTTGTGCAGAAAATCCGCATTGGCGCAAGGTTGTTTCGCGTTTGCGTAATAGGCTCTCCGGTGTCAGCGGCACCACAGTTTTTTCGAGCTTGCGCCATACGGCATCGGCGGCTTTCACTGAAATCTGCTGCCCGGCAATGGCGCGAATGAGGGTATAAAATCCGTCACCACGTGCTTTTAACCCCTCCTCGCCTTTATATTGGATGATCAGCCTTCCCATCGTGGGGCAGGACTTCGACAGATGCTTTTTTGCCGGTTGCCAGTAGTGAGGAGTCATAATGATTGCGCGTGTTTATGGTTATGGCTATTTAATGAAGCCGGTAGCTTACAGTCTATAGCTAGTAGCTACAAGCTGTAGGCTGTTGGCTATTTTGGTGACTATCAAATAGCTCGAGGAAGGGTATCATGACCGCCATGCAAAAACAGAAATCATCCGACATCCGCATCGAAACTGACAGCTTCGGCGAAATCGAAGTGCCCGTTGACCGTTACTGGGGTGCGCAAACATCCCGTTCGTTGATGAATTTTAAAATCGGCGGCGAGAGGATGCCAAAGCCGCTCGTGCGCGCGCTGGGTGTGCTGAAACGTGCTGCGGCGGCAGTCAATGTCGAGCTCGGCGTGTTGGATAAAAAACTAGGCGATGCCATTGTTAAAGCCGCAACGGAAGTGATGGACGGCACGCTCGATGATCACTTTCCGCTCGTTGTCTGGCAAACCGGCTCCGGCACACAGACCAATATGAATGCCAACGAAGTCATCTCCAATCGCGCGATTGAAATACTGGGCGGCGTGATGGGCAGCAAAAAGCCCGTGCACCCGAACGACCATGTGAATATGGGGCAATCCTCGAATGATTCGTTCCCGACCGCGATGCATATCGCTGCCTGCGAGCAAATTTCCTCGGCGCTGATTCCGGCGCTGGCGCTGCTGCACAAGGAACTCGATAAAAAGGCCAAGGCGTTTAAGGACATCGTCAAAATCGGCCGCACCCATTTGCAGGATGCCACCCCCCTCACCCTCGGTCAGGAATTTTCCGCCTATGCGACGCAAATTGAATACGGCATCGCGCGCGTGAAAAATTGCCTGCCGCACCTCTATCAACTGGCGCAAGGCGGCACAGCGGTCGGTACCGGCCTTAATACCAAAGTCGGCTTCGATATAAAATTCGCGGCGGAAGTGGCGAAAATCACCAAGCTGCCATTTGTCACCGCGCCGAATAAATTCGAAGCGTTGGCCGCGCATGACGCGCTGGTCGAGCTATCGGGTGCCCTCAATACGCTCGCCGTTTCACTGATGAAAATCGCTAACGATATTCGCTTGCTCGGTTCCGGCCCGCGCTGCGGCTTTGGCGAAATCAGCCTGCCGGAGAACGAACCCGGCTCCTCCATTATGCCCGGCAAGGTGAATCCCACGCAGGCCGAGGCGATGACGATGGTCGCCGCGCAAATCATGGGCAATCACGTGACGGTTACGATTGCAGGCTCCAACGGCCATTTTGAACTCAACGTGTTTAAGCCGGTGATTATTTTTAACGTGCTGCAATCGATTCGTCTGATTGCCGATGCGTGCAATAGTTTTGCCGAGCATTGCGTGGCGGGGATTGAGGCCAATCAGGAACAAATCACCGAGCACCTCAATAACTCACTGATGCTGGTGACGGCGCTTAATCCGCATATCGGCTACGATAACGCCGCCAAAATCGCCAAAAAAGCGCATAAGGAAGGTACTACGCTCAAGGCTGCCGCCCTCGCCCTTGGCCTTGCTACCGAGAAACAATTCGATGAGTGGGTACGGCCCGAGGATATGATTGGGCCGAAAAAATAAGGCCTTAGCAATTGTCATCAAATCTTCACATTCAACAGCCTAAATATATGTTAAATTGGGCCTCTTAGACTTGTAGATAGGAGACTCCCAATGCCGGAAGCAGAGAACAAATTCAGTGATGAAGAAATCAAAAAAGCATGCGAGGCGTATGGCCAAGCCAGTTGGACGGCTGATATCAAACTTGGGCCACCAGGCCCCACTATTGAAGACAATCAAAAGATCTACACTCAGAAATGTGTCTGGGCTAATCAGCGCCTAGATTCCGTAGACAAGAATTTAAGAATTCCCAATCTTATTACGGATGGGGTCATCAGAAAAACCAAAGATGGCAATTACGAGCCAGTGCCTCGCCGCTAATACTCCAAATACGGCACGACGCTCGGCAGCACGATATCGATGACGCCAAAATGGCCATCGGTTGGAGTCGCTGACAGTGGCTGCATATCAAGCATCACCCGCTGACGTGCTTCGATCGAGAGTTTCTTTAGCAACGGATCTTGGGAATTGCGATTATCACCCGTGAAATAAAGCCGGGTGGAGAAGGCTGGCATATCCTCCGCGTTAATGCGAAGATTGAAATTCGGTGCGTGAATGATGGTGCGGATAATCTTGCCATGCTCATCGCGCACGTATGTTCTGGTTTCCGCCGGGAAGGCGGTGATAAAGGAAAAATTCCCCTCGTTATCGGTATAAGTGCGCCCAGCACCAGCAAAAACCGGATTGGGCGTGGCGATATCCTCCGGCATGGCGAGAATCCATTTCCCGTACGGATCAACTTGCCAGAGCTCGATAATCGCATTCGGCACCGGCATGCAATTTTTGTCGAACAAACGCCCCATGAGGATCACACGCTGGCCTTCCGCTTCGATGGATTTTCCAGTCGGCTTCAGGAGATGATTGGTCGTGGGAATACGGTGAACACCGGGATAATTGATGGTTGCCAGTTTCGGTGTGGGCAAACAGGTTGGCTCCGCTAGCGCTGTTAACGGTATAGCCGTTAACAGAAACCACGAAATTACGAATCCACGAATCCACGATTTCCTCATCGTGATTTCGTACATTCGCGATTTCGTACATTCGGTCATGCCGCCTCACTAAGCTGTTTCAGTCGATCATCCAGCCGGGTGGTGTGTTCATGTAATAAATCAGCGGCCACCAAGGCTTGACGCGCTTCGGCAACCCACGCGGATTCATCCGGGTTGTTGGCGGCACCGCTGCGTTCGGCCTCAAGGGCGATTTCGCTCATGCGCTGGATCAGGCTGGCGATTTCATAGATAATTTTCATCGCTTCATGATTGGCCGTGCGTGTCTCGTCTACCGCGCGTGTGGCTTGTGCACTGGCAGCACGTGCATCATTGGCCAGGAGACGCATCGCCGAAACCGCGGGGGCGGCATTCACATCATTTTCGTCGTGGGCGGCGGAGATCGCTGTGTTTACTGCGACGAGATCGCTTTTGATGGCGAGCTGGTCGATCAACGTGGTGAGGGCACCGATCTTTTCTGACGCGTTATGCATATTTTTGATGGTGTATTGAAAAGTTTTTGCATGATCGAGTGCGTGGCGGATGGCAAGCAACAGGCGTTCCGAGCGCGCCCAGTTCGTGTGCGGCGGGGCCTGATCGGCGCGAGCGATAAGATCGCGCGACATCATCTGCATTTCCTGCGCGGTTTGGCGCAGGCTTTCCAGTTCGGTGACGAGTGGATTGATATTCATTTGCGCCGGGATTTCGAGCACCGGCATCTCGGACTGCTGGCGCAACATACTGTAAAGCGGGCAAGAGGTGAGCTTATTCACATAGACTTCATCCTCGCCCGTATCAACGGCAGCTTCGCCTTTACGGATAATGAGGTCAACGATATCGAGAAGGTTGTTGAGCCGGTGTTGAAATTTGCCCCAACCATCCAGTGCGTTGATGCTGTTGACGCGGGCATCGAACGAACCACGAATGAAGGAGCCCACCGCATTGCTCGCTTGCTCGATACGTTGCTGCATGTGGCTGGCGCGCAGGACAATCAAAAAGCCCGAAAGGCCTGTAATCACCAACGCGCTGATTTCCACATGTAACGGCCAGTGCATGGCCACAGCCAAAAGCGCCACGATACCGGCAAAACCCGTTATCATCCCCAGCTGGCGTATGCGTCGTAAATTCTCCGAACCCATCCCGGCCCCGTTTCTGAACACAAGGCGACAGTAACCGAGCCTGCTCAACCGGAGCAAGAGGAATCTCCCTATTACCCTCATTGCAAGTAGGAGGTTAATGAATCGTTGAATTGCCGGGAAGCTGGACATCCGCGTGTTTGCGATCGCCGACGCTATCGGCCCAGCCCTGATTCTGCGCCGTTTCTTCTGGTGTGGTATGACGCACATGCATCGGCGGCGGGCCGTTATATTGCACCGTGGTCGCCTGCACTTTGGTGCTCGGTGTCATATCGATTTTTGGGTTGAGGACGATAGTGGTTTTGGGCGTGCCGGGCGCAGCGGCAGGTTTTTTCGGTTTGTCGTCATCCTCGTCCTTGACGATTTTGCGGCCCTCGAAATACTTCGCCGGTTTGCTTTGAAGGTCAATGGCAAGTCCGCCGATTTCTTTCACGGATTTGCCGGCTTTGCCTAACTGCCATGAAGAAAGATTGTCGATGAGCCCGTAGATGGCCTTGTCCATTCTACCGTTCTCACCGGTTGATGGGCTGTCGTTCACCCGCAGACCGAATTCATCCTTGGCGATGAAGTAAGGCGTATAAGACATCGCGGCATCGACATAGGTGCGCAGGAAATCTTCGCGACGCCACAGTTCTGGTGTGCCGCCGGGGCCAGCCATAATTTTCGACAGGCGGCTGCCAACGGGCAGCACCGCATCGATGGCATGGTTAAGTCCAGAGCCCAAAGTGAAGCACATCCAACCGAAGGGGCTCAATAGCTTGGAGGTGAGTGATGGAGAGTTCTCCCAGGAGAATAACCCCTTCTCCTTTAATGATTTGGGAAACGGCACTTTTTGGTCGCTGAAATGGATAAAGTCCGGACGCGCCCCATTATGCAGCCCACCGGTAGGCCGCAGCCCACGATTTGTTTTCGAGACACTGCCATACGCCTGACTGCCCGCCGTGCCCCCCTGCAATAAACCTTTGGGATGCGAGTCCCATGTGCCGACAGAACTTTGTCCTGGCTGCGCATTCTCCAGAATAAACTCCGAACGCCACTTGCTTTGCGGTGTGCGGGTGATCCAGAAGAACGGTACCGATGGCTGCATGAACAGGTTGGCCTTGATCGTGCTTTTGATGAGGTAACGGCCGATGGTGCTTAACCCATCGATCACGCTGGCGATCGGGTTGCTTGGGATGTGGAAATCAAACGATACGCCGTGTTTGTAGGCATGATAGAGCCTGCGGCCGATGCCATCGTAAATCTCGCGATACATCAGCGTGAAGACGTTGTAGCCGACGAACCTGCCCTGCAGGTCGAGAAGTCCAACGAGCTGATGGTCGCCGACGATATCGCCCTTATCGTTGACGATGTAGGAGCCGCCGTTCCTGTTGCGATCCGAGCTATAAGCGAACGTCGGAACGAATTTTGACAGCATGTTGCGCTGCCACCTTAATTGATAGACATAAGGCAGCGCCGCAGCCCAGTCTTCACCAGCGTTTTTGGTGACGACGCGCCAGCTGGCACGACCCACCGCATGCGCCCATTTGCCGAAATCAAAATGGCCCTTATCGCGCGTGGTTGCATTACCATTTTTATCAATCCACCATGGTTGCGGCAGGTTGGGATCGAAGGCCTGAATCATGTTGCGTACCGCGCCGTCGCCCAGCGACATCGCCGCGAAGTCATACGTCACCGCAACCACTTCTGCACCGAGGCTGCGCCCCATCTGCATGCCTGCAACATTATGATAATAATTCGTTGGGCGGAATCGCGTGACCGTTTTCGCCCATTCGGGATTCATCCATTTGGCAACAGTTTCGATCGGCTTTCCGGCAACATGGTCGAAGACATTCGCAACATATTGCAGTGGCTTACTGCCTTTGCCGATGAATTTTTCTTTGCCCCAGATGAAGGTCGATGGGTCGTAACCGAATAGCTGATTGCTGGCGTAGCGCGTCGCGAAGGCAAACGATAGCGCACCGAAGATGCCGCGCGAAATGGTGCGAATCGCCATCCGCCCCTGTGTGCTCGACGCCCAGTTTGGTTTGGCGTTATAGTCGGATAACACATTGCGCCCGTAGAGATATTCCTCCTGCGCGCTCGGACCATCGACGCCGAAATACGGCTCGGCCTCATCCGCAGGTGCAGTCGTCTCATCCAGCGGCGGAACGTCGCTTGGCGATTTCTTTTTCTCTGTGTCGTCGTCTGACATTAAAAACTCACACTATTACAGGTTAATAGTACCACAAATCAGGTGATTCTGATGTGAAGGTTTTGTGACAATAAGGAGAGTTTTGTGACGGTTTGATGACCAACTAAACCTCTGAACAGCCGAAATATTTCAGTTGTGTGAAGTTTGCATGACAGCGGCTGTTTTTACTCGGGGATGTGGGCGATTTCCTGTAAAATCAGAACAGAGAAATTGCTAAGGAGACACCATAGCGAAATGACAGGTCCTGCACCACCAGTTTCAACCGTCGTAAAACCCGGTAGCCGAGCGCTGCCGATTGTCGAATGGTTTTCAGAGACGGCCTATACGCCGCCCGGTGCGCATCGCTTGTTGACGGCAGCAGGACTCACCGCTGGACTGCTCATCGGCCGCGGCCTGATGGATGTGGTGACTGCGCGCAGTTCAAATAAAGAAAAACCACTCGAACGCGATCAAGTGCTGGCGCCGTTTACACCACTGCACGGGTTGATGCGCTACAATCCTTATTCCGATCGCACGCCGGATCGCTGGAAATCAGTTGTGGATAATCTGGCGCCGGTGATGCTGGGTGGTGTCGGCGCCTATCTCGGTAGTCGTCACTATTTTTATGGCAATGAATTGAAACTATGGGGAAATGGTGCGGCAAAAGCCTTTAACGCCACGACAAAATCGGTCAGCGCGAAATTTAAAACTGGCACACTCGCGCTCGATGAAGCCGACCACATGACGGGACTTGTCCAATCGGAAACCATGAACAAACCGGCTGCATTTTCGTTCATCTGGGGAAGTGACACGGGCTTCCATTTGCCCGGTGCCTGGTGGGTATTTGGTACCGGCATGAGCGCCGAGCGTTTCGCCACCGGTGTCGGCCGCAAACCGTGGATTCCGTTCGCCGGCTGGTTTAACCGGCTGATGGGCAATCATTCCTCCGGTATGCTGTCGTTGCATGGCGCGATGCGCGATACGGCAAAATGGATGGAAGCGAACGTCATGAAATTTAGCCATCCGGAGAAATGGCTAACGTCGGAAGCGCTGATGAAGCGCGTCGAAGCGGGCTTACAAGTATTCCGCAAAGTGACGCCGGAACAGAAGCAAAAACTGATGAAGGCATTCGAGGAGCATCTGCAGAAAGCGCATGCGCTCAGGGAAAAGTTAAAAGCCGCAGGAAAATCCGAAGAAGAAATTTCTAAAAAAGTGTATGAGTTTATCGGCGGCACTGGCGAATATAAAGATGGTGTTGGCCTGTTCGGCGTGGCCTACGAACGCATGCTGATTCAAAACGGCTTCGATCTCACCAAAGTGAAGCTCGGCGATTTCGGTCCATTCACCTTCGTCGCGCGATTGCTCGGTGGCGGTAAAGGTCCGCGTGCGGTCGAGGCTGCTTATGCCAAACACCTCAAGGAAGCGCACGGGATTGAATATGGCGAGAGCTACCTGCATGATGTCACGCTGAAGAAAACCGCCTACTATACGGGATTCGCCGGACTTACTGCCGCAGGTATTTACGCCGGTGATAAAATCGTTACCCAGTTGAATAAAAAAGTCGATGCGGCGGGCAATCCGGATACGCAAAATGCCGAACCGGAAAAACAAAAGGGCAAAGGCATCAACGGATGGGTAAACGGCAAACCGCTCGATACGCTGCAATGGGCCAGCCGCATGTTGATTACACCGCCTTCTATGCATCGATTCATGAACGCGGCATTTCTCTCTGGTACGTTATACGGCAGTGCTAAATTTGCTAACGTGCTTGCCGGTCGCAAACTGCAATTGCTGCGCAGCGGCGCGCTACCGAATTCGCTCGTCTCCAAGGAACAGGTATGGGGCATATTCAAGCCGCTGCACGGTATTCTTGAATATACCCCAGGCAGCAGCCTTTTAAAGGACCGCTGGCGGCAGGCGGCGCATGCGTTGTTTCCAGTGAGTGTGGGTATGTTCGGTACGTTCACCGGTAGCCACATGTTCTTCCGCGACCGCATCAACTCACTCAAAAAACCGGAAACGCTGGAAGACTACGTCGATAAAATTTCACTCGAGCAGTCGAAATTCTACGCGGGCGCGACGGCATTCACCTCGATTTTCAATACCGGCTCCGGCATTCATTTGCTGCCGATTTTCAGCTATACCGGCAACCTCAATAACCGCTATCTTGCCGCAAGCGGCCAGCAGGTGGCGTTACCGGGGCTTGGTAAATGGTGGTCGGGCAATCCAGGATTGCATCCGTGGGGCGTGAAACAGACTTTAGGCCATTTATGTAGCTATCTCACCTATAATCCCGATAAAAATCCGCATGAAGTGCCGCTACTGGTACATTCGGTGATCGCCAAACTCTATCCCGATTTGCCGGAAGACAAGCTACTTGTCGCCAAACGTAAAATCATCGATCGCCTGATGGGCATTCGGAACGAATATTTCGAAGGCGATACGATCCCTGAAAAAAATCACAAAGTCCTGCACGAGCGCATCCATCAACTCACGGGCGGCCAGGGTTTTGAAGAATTGCTGATGCATGCGGGGCTGAATCCTGCTGAGGCCAACCTTGCCCATAATGGGATGCAAGGCAAAATCGCCAACTGGACCGGCTCTGGCCGTACAGTTGATCGTTTGCAAAATGAATATCGCAGCAAATTTGCCGAGCGCATGGGCCATCGCGGACGCCCTTTCACTGCCCAGCACGCAACTCCGTTCGCTTCAGGCAAGAAAGCTGAAATTCCGCGCGGTATGTCTGGCAACGGTGTACCTGGTAATAAAGTCAGCGTCGTCGCCGCCGATCGCCTACAACCATCGCCTGGGCAGTTCCAAACGCATTAGCCTTCATTTATTTTATCATTCTGGCGAAAGCAGGAATCTCCTGCAATAATGGTTTTTTTAAGGAGATCCCTGCTTTCGCAGGGATGACAAATGTAAGTTACATCAACGCATTCACCGACATCTGCTTACCTTGCGGCAAACCAGCTTGTGCCTGCACCGTCTTCACCGAAGCGACTGCTAGTCGATGATTCGGAATATCCGAATCAATCAACGAAGCGAAGCTGGTGCTTGCTTCGATGGGCGAGGCATCGGTGCGGCCAGCTCGCACTCGGGTCTGCCGGTCGATGTCGTCGAGTACCTGCTCATTTGTATAGTGTGACTTTATGCCAACAACGCCATAGTCGATATGGGTGCCGCCCGCTTTTGCGAATTTGGTCAACGCATCGATTAATTTAATGGCCGCCTTCTCTGATTCTTTTGCTGTATCCCAAGAATGAATGGTAAATGGCACGGTGAGTTGCACCATTTCACTCCCCCTTACCGGTATTTCGGCAGTCATTTCGAGATGTTTATCCGCATACTGGCGGAAATACCATCGTACTTGCCGTTCGTTGGTTTTTACCGGCCCAATGATTGTACCAAGCGGCTCTTCAAGCGCTTTCCACAACGCCCAGATAATTTGCCCAGCGTCCTGCTTATTGCTTTCCAGTTTGGGTACAGGATCGACTTTCGGTTTTTTATGCAGTCTACCAATCAGGACGGCGATGGTGTTACGCTCGCTGGGGGTTAGTCGTTCTGAAGGACGAATAAAACTAGTGTTATGGTCAGACGATACACTGAGTTGACTGGTACCTTCATAATGCATCCAGACTCCCTCAGACTTAATCTCATCCATGGGTATCATTTGCCCGGGCCCTTTTGGATGATGCACGAGACTGACCGGATTTCCCCATTGCTTCATCAACTCTTCGACTTTTCGCTGCTGTGGCGACGCGATATGGTGCTCACGTAATGCGTTATATTTTTCCCTGAGATACACAATGACGGGTTCCGTGCCGTCCGATGATGCGGAAACGAAAGGAACAAAATTGTAATCGGGCTGGATCGCACGAATGTCCGCAATGAGTTGTCCGATTTTTTCGGCATACATGCGGGCGGGATATTCAGCGCCCACTTTAACCGTCACCGCCTCTCCCAACCCTTCGGATAGGCTAACGGTAAAAAAATAGTCCGTCGTTTTTCCCAATCCGGAATGTCCCTCAATCGGGCTTAACGTGTCCCTCAATCGGGCTTAACGTAAAGGCAGGCCCGTTGGTTTTAGCAGAAGTCGACCCTTTCGGCAGCGCGTCTTTTGCAGATTTGCTGCCCGATTCTCTTCCTTTCGCGCCTGCCGCTGGCCTAACACCGACTCTGCTAACACTTCCAACCATGATATTCTCCTGATTATGCTTTTGCGGTTACTGTTGTTGGCATTCGCTGCGGCACATTGGCCTGAGCCTGCGACGTTTCCACCGAGGCCACCGTCAATTGATAATTCGAGATATTCGAATCTATCAGAGCAGCAAAATTCTTTTTTTGTTCGGTAGGTGAAGCATCCAAAGATTGCCCGTGTTTTTCGCGCCATGCTTTCAGTTCAGGTGAAATTCTACCTAAGCGAATTTCTTCGACAGTTTCATCGAGTATCCACATGACCTCAAAACCATCTTCGCCGCTAAAGGATGGAACGCGGATATGTTCGCCGCCCGGTTTGCGCTGGGCATCACGAATATACTCAACGTTTTCAGCAATAACTTGTGCCATGGCATTGGTTATTGGTCCACCCACGCGCACGAGGCTGGGTGTCAATGAAGGTTCAGAGCGTATATCAGCACGTGGCGTCACCGTCACCATACCACCCATGGGGCGAAACGCGAAGTTTGGTCCGCCCACGACATTGACATCGGCGTGCATGATTCCTGCTGCATCTTCACCATAAAATGTGGCCGGAAAGCGCTTGGCGCTTTCGAGCATAAACGCCACATCGTGTTTTTGGTTGGCATCTAAATTAGACGATGTATCAAGCAACTTCTGTTCGATGGCCGTTAGCCCGCGATTGTTACCTACCTGTTTCAACGCATCCATGTTCGAGGCGCCGCGTCTGCCTGCTTTTGCAACGGGACCTCGTCCACCCATTTTGCCAATGCCACCACCCATGTTGATTCCTTAATAATATGAAGGTTGGTTCCTAATGGAACCCGCTTTAGCAGACTCTTTTATTAATGTGTATGAAGATTTTATGACAATTGAGGGGAGATATAGGGTTTAGAGAATTAAGACCGCAGGCCACTATACCCTACCCCCCTAAATCCTATACCCTTAATTTCACTTGCCTTCCACGCTAAAAACCCCTAGATACCCGGTCCCCGCCATAAGGTGGGGATCGCACGCAGATTAAGGGCTACTGGGGAGTTCCCAGTTACCCGCCGGTGTGGGGCGAAGCCCCACTATCATCTGCGGAGGTTTAACCGGACTTAAGGAGTTTATACCATGACGTCAGCACTTCCTGACTTTTCAATGCGCGAGCTGATTGATGCTGGCGTTCATTTCGGCCACAAAACCAAACGTTGGAACCCGCGCATGGCGCCGTTTATCTACGGCACGCGCAATGACATCCATATCATCGACCTCCAGCAAACCGTACCCATGCTGCACCGCGCCTTGACCGCCGTGCGCAATACGGTGGCTAAAAACGGTCGTATCCTGTTCGTCGGTACCAAACGCCAAGCGTCGGACGAAATCGCCGAGTCGGCAAAACGTTGCGGACAATATTATGTCAACAACCGTTGGCTGGGCGGGATGCTCACCAACTGGTCAACGATCCAAAACTCGATCCGCCAGTTACGCAAATACGAGGAAATCATCGCCGAAGGCGAAACCGGCCTCAAAAAGAAAGAGTTGCTGAAAATCCAGCGCTATCGCGATAAGCTCGACCGTTCACTCGGCGGGATCAGGGATATGGGTGGCAAGCCGGACTTGCTGTTCGTCATCGACACCAACCGCGAGGACATCGCGGTGAAGGAAGCCCGCAAGTTGGGAATCCCCATCGTCGCCATCATCGACACCAACTGCACGGTGGATGGCATCGATTTCCCAATTCCGGGTAACGACGACGCCACCCGCGCCATCAAGCTCTATTGCAAACTGATTTCCGACGCGGCGCTTTCCGGCCTGCGCGAAAATCTCAACGTGTCCGAGAAGGATTTCGCCAAGGACAAACCTGCTGAGCACGTCGAAGGCGAAACCGCAGAAGGTATGACTGAGCGCCAGAAGGAAGAAGAATTGGCCCGCCAATCGCGTCGTGCGGCACCTTCGGATAAACGTCCAGGCCGTGGCGGCAGCAGACAGGCAAGACCAGCTAAAGCCGCGCCTGCAACTTCGACCAAAAAAGAAGCTTTTGCCGAGGAAGCTAAAAAGGCTGCCAAGGCGAAGCAGGACGAGGAAGCTGCCGAGCCCACAACAGATGCCGAGGGCGAAAGCAAAGAAAAGAAGCCCCGCGCTAAAAAGACAGCTTAATTAGGGATTAGTTGTTGGTTGTTAGTTGTTGGTTCTCCAACAACCAATACCCAACAACCAACAACGAATAGGAGAGTCTTAATGTCCGCGAATCTCATTAAAGAACTACGCGAGCGCTCCGGCGCCGGGATGATGGATTGCAAAAAAGCCATCGACGAAGCCAAGGGCGATATGGAAGCCGCCATCGACTGGTTGCGTAAAAAAGGCCTGGCCTCGGCGGCGAAAAAAGCCGGCCGCACGGCGGCGGAAGGCCTCGTTGCCGTTTACCAGAAAGGCAAAGAAGCCGCGATCGTCGAGTTCAACTCGGAGACGGATTTCGTCGCGCGCAATGAAAAGTTCCAGCAACTTTCTGCAGCGTTCGCTGAATATGCGCTGAAAGCCGAAGGCGAAATCGACAAGCTGAAAGCCTTCACCTGCAGCATCTTCAAAAAGCCGGTGTCGGAAGTGGTGACGGAAGCCATCGCCACCATCGGCGAAAACCTGCATCTGCGCCGTTCGGCCAAACTGTCGGTAAAAGAAGGTGTCGTTGCGACGTATGTGCATAGCGCGATTGCGCCCGGCCTCGGTAAAATAGGCGTGCTTGTTGCGCTGGAATCGACCGGCAAAGCGGAAGTGCTCGAAGCGCTGGGCAAACAAATCGCCATGCATGTCGCCGCCGCCAAACCAGAAGCGATCAGCCGCGAAACGGTGGATGCCACCAAGCTCGAACGTGAACGCAAAGTATTGGTCGATCAGGCCATCGCCTCGGGCAAACCGCCGGAAGTCGCCGAGAAAATGGTCGAAGGCCGCATCCGCAAATTCTACGAAGAAGTCGTATTGCCGGAGCAGCTCTTCGTCATGGACGGCAAAACCAAAATTTCCGATGTGATTAAAGCCGCGGAAAAAGACGCCGGTGCGCCGATTAAACTCGTCGCCTTCGAGCGTTTCGCCCTCGGCGAAGGCATCGAAAAAGAGGAAACCGACTTCGCCGCCGAAGTCGCCAAAACGGCAGGCGCCGCTTAGGTTAGCGTCATTGCGGGGACACTTATAGGCGTAAGCAGGCCAGCCCCAGATGCCGTCATGCTCGCATTTATTGCGAGCATCCACTCCGAGCTGGATCCTCGCGACGAGCGCGAGGATGACGGAGTTCTGTTTATGCCTGAAGGCTTGCAATGACGGTATCTATGTTGAAGCATTTTTTACTTACATTGACATTCCTCTCCCTCGCGGCCTGCGCGACGGTGACGGCGGAGCCGGATCAGGAGATTTCGGTGATAACAACGCCGCCGGGCGCCACCTGTGCCTTGCAGAATAACGACGGCACATGGACCATCAACCCTACGCCCGGCTCAGTACGGGTGAAACGTAGTTTCAGCACCTTGGCGATTTATTGCAGCGCGTCGGATGGCGGTTCGGGCAGCGCGATGCTGGAGCCGCAAACCCGCGCACGCGCCTTCGGTAATCTGCTGATGCTCGGCCTGCCCGCCACCGTCGATGCCGCGACCGGCGATGGTTATGAGTATAAGCCCGCCGCAGCCACTATCGCCCTCGAAGGCAAATCGGCGTTTTAGGAGACGTGACAGGTGACAGGTGACAGGTGACAAGTGGCAGACATTCTTTGTCACTTGCCATCTGTCACCTGTCACCACTTAATTCTTAAAAACCCCTTGTATTTTCGTACGGTAGAAGTAGTTATGGCCTGCCCTCCGAAGCGAAGCTTTTTAGCTTCGCGTAGGACGGGCGAAACCAGCTAGGAATACGCCATGGTCACCAAACTCGCCGCTAAACCCCACGCCAAGCCCAAGTATAAACGGGTATTAATCAAGGTTTCCGGCGAGGCGCTGATGGGGAGTCATCCTTACGGGCAGGACCTCGAGACCATCCAGCGCATTTGCGAGGACATCAAGCAAGTCAATGAAATGGGCGTGGAGCTGTGCGTCGTTGTCGGCGGCGGAAATATCTTCCGCGGCATCCAGGGCGCCGCGGCCGGTATGGAGCGCTCCAGCGCCGATTATATGGGCATGCTGGCGACAATTTTGAACGCGCTGGCCATCCAGAACATCCTCGAGCAACTGAACGTGCAGACGCGTGTAGTTTCCGCCATCGAAATGCAGCAGGTATGCGAGCCGTATATCCGCCGCCGCGCCATCCGCCATCTCGAGAAGGGCCGCGTGGTGATTTTTGCCGGCGGCATCGGCAATCCGTATTTCACCACCGACACCACGGCGGCGCTACGTGCTTCGGAAATGCATTGCGACGCGCTGCTCAAAGGCACGCAGGTGGATGGTGTTTACGATTCCGACCCCAAGAAAAATCCGAAGGCTGCGCGCTTCGAGACGCTCAGCTACCACGATGTGCTCAGCAAGGATTTAAAGGTGATGGACGCGGCGGCGATTTCACTCGCGCGCGAAAACCATATCCCGATTCTGGTCTTCTCCATCGCCGAGGACGGCGCATTTGCTCGCGTTCTGGCCGGAGAAGGAAAATTTACGGTTATTACTGACAAAACGTGACAGGTGTCACCGCTTAGGAGTTTTTATGGCATTCGAAGACCTCACCAAAAGAATGGATGGTGCCACCGCCACGCTGCAGAAGGAATTCTCCAGCCTGCGCACCGGCCGGGCTTCGCCCAATATGCTCGATAACGTGCAGATTGAGGCGTATGGCAGCATGATGCATATGAATCAGGTCGGTAACGTAACCGTGCCCGAGCCGCGCCTGCTCAACGTGAACGTGTGGGATAAATCGATGATTAAAGCCGTGGAAAAAGCCATCCGTGAATATGATGCGTCGCTGAACCCGATGGCGGACGGACAAATTATCCGCGTATCGATTCCAGCACCGTCGGAGGAGCGCCGCAAAGAAATGGTTAAAACCGCGCATAAATATGCGGAAGGCGCCAAAGTCGCCGTACGCAATGTGCGCCGCGATGGCATGGACGCGCTGAAAGCTGGCAAGCTGCCAGAAGATGAGCAACGCAAACAATCCGACCAGATCCAGAAATTCACCGACGACCATATCAAAAGAATTGACGATCTGCTCGCGTCCAAAGAAAAAGACATCATGAGCGTGTGATGTCCCTTGCCGTACAGGCAATTTCCGATAGCGAAGCGGCCCCATTGCCCGCCCATATTGCCATTATCATGGACGGTAACGGCCGCTGGGCAACGGAACGCGGCGTGGCGCGGCTGCGTGGTCATAATGAAGGGGCGGAAACGCTCCGCACATTGCTGGAATGCTGTCAGGATCGCCCGTTCATTCGTTATCTCACGCTCTATGCATTCTCGACGGAAAACTGGAATCGCTCACCCGATGAAGTGAGTGATTTGATGAATCTTCTGCGCCATTATGTGAAACGCGAAGCAAAAAATCTTCACGAAAAAGGCATCCGCTTGCGTTTTATCGGCCAGCGAACAACGCTGGCAACAGATATCCAGCGCGACCTTGCTGACGTCGAAACGATGACTAAAGGCAATACGCGCCTCACCGTAACAATCGCGCTATCTTATGGCGCGCGGCAGGAATTGGTCGAAGCGCTACGGACGATCGCTGAGAAGGTGAAATCAGGATTGCTCGATTCCAGTAGCATCAACGAATCACTCATCGAACAACATTTGAACACGGCGGGCCTGCCTGACCCAGACTTGCTCATCCGTACTGGCGGCGATGAGCGACTGTCGAATTTTTTGCTCTGGCAATCCGCCTACACGGAACTTTATTTCACTGAAACTCTCTGGCCAGATTTTGCATCGCAACATCTTGATGAAGCCATCAGTTGCTACCAAAGCCGCGAACGCCGTTTCGGCAGAAGGAAGGAAGTATGAATCAAGCACTCGTCTGGCAGGATCTGCCCAAACGCACCATCAGCGCCACGGTACTCGGCATAGCGGTGCTGTTCATCACCTGGTGGGACCCGGTGAGTTTCGACATCCTGCTGCTGCTTGGCGCGTTTCTACTGCTTTGCGAATGGATGGTGCTGACGCGCACGCGCCACACGCTTTTTATTCCAATTGGTGTGTTTTATATCGGATTTGCCTGCTACAGCCTCGCCCTCATCCGCCATATTTATGGCTGGGAGGCAACGTTTCTACTGTTTGCATTGGTATGGGTGGGCGATATAGCCGCCTATCTCGTGGGCAAACGTTTCGGTAAACGCAAACTAACCCCCACCCTTAGTCCCGGAAAAACATGGGAAGGGTTGATAGCCAGTATCGTGGCAACGGCCACACTCAGTGTCTGGGCGTTTTCGATCAACCTGCATTTTGAAACCGTCTTCGACAGCATCCTTATCGGCGTGATGTTCGCGCTGGTCGGATTGGCAGGCGATTTGTTCGAGTCATCACTGAAGCGCAAAGCGGGCGTTAAAAATAGTGGCGACCTCATTCCCGGTCATGGCGGATTGTTCGACCGGGTCGATGCACTATTACCCTGCACCATCCTCGCCGCCCTCATACTGTTTTACTGAGATGCCACGTACTGCACGCCCCACACCTGTTCCCGCGACAAAGCGCCGCCGCATCACCGTCCTCGGCGCGACAGGATCGATTGGCGACAGCACGCTGAACGTACTCGACCAGCATCTTGAGCAATTTGAAATCGTTGCACTCACCGCACAGGACAATGCAGAAAAACTCATTACCCTGGCCCGTAAATACCACCCCCAACTGGTGGCAATCGGCAATGAAACACATTTTCGTACCGTGAAGACTGCGTTGGCCAATACAAACATCCATGTAGTGGCTGGCAGTACAGGTATTGAGGAAGCGGCCAGCCTTGCCGCCGATCTCTCCGTTTGCGCTATCGTCGGTGCGGCGGGACTGTTACCCACACTCCGCGCCATCGAACAAGGCAATGCCGTTGCCATCGCCAATAAAGAAACACTGGTTTGCGCCGGTGAGTTGGTGATGCAGGCCCGCATGAAAAGTGGCGCCAAGCTGCTGCCGATTGATTCCGAGCATAACGCTATTTTTCAGGTATTCGCCAGCGAGCATCGCGTGGCGGTCGAGAAAATAACCCTTACCGCTTCCGGCGGACCGTTTTTGACACGATCACTTGATACGCTCCACACGGTAACCCCGGAAGAAGCCACCGCGCATCCACGTTGGAATATGGGACAAAAAGTCTCGGTTGATTCGGCGACGATGATGAATAAAGGCCTTGAACTCATCGAGGCGCATTATTTATTTGCGATGGCGCCGGAGCAACTCGACGTGCTGGTTCACCCAGAATCCATCGTCCATTCGCTGGTGCATTATGCCGACGGTTCCGTCCTCGCTCAACTCGGCATGCCGGATATGCGCATTCCGATTGGCTACGTATTGAGTTGGCCAAACCGCCTGAAGCTCGACACGCCACGACTGAACCTCGCCAAATTGGGCGCGTTGCATTTTGCGCAACCCGACACACAACGCTTCCCGGCCCTGCGCTTGGCCCGCGAAGCATTAATGGCGGGACCTGCTCATATGATTGCGCTGAACGCGGCGAACGAGGTGGCCGTCGCGCGGTTTCTGAAAAAAGAAATCCCCTTTCCTGCCATCGCCGCCAAGGTCGCCCGCGTGCTTGAAGCAACACACACTATTTCCATTCATTCCATTGCCGATGTGCTAGAAGCGGATAAAGTAGCGCGCGAACTAGCTAAGAACGGAGCAAGCTCATAGTTATGGATCAAATTTTATCTCTCCTCCACACGGTGCTATCGTTTGCACTAGTTATCAGTGTCATCGTGTTTGTGCACGAATTCGGGCATTATTTTGTGGCGCGGCTATGCGGCGTACGTGTCGAGGTGTTTTCTATTGGTTTCGGGCGCGAATTATTCGGCTTCACCGACAAAGCCGGAACACGTTGGAAAATCGCTGTGCTGCCGCTCGGTGGCTATGTCAAAATGTTTGGCGATGCGGGAGCCGCCAGTACGCCAGATGCCGACCGGCTCAAATCCATGACGAAAGCTGAAAAGAAAGTGAGCTTCCACTTCAAGCCGTTATGGGCGAAGTCGGCCATCGTGGTAGCTGGACCGGCGTTCAATTTTCTGCTGGCGATTGTTGTTTTCACCTGGTTTGTCATGACGATAGGAATTACATCAACCGAGCCCGTCATCGGCAAAATACTGCCTGATACGCCTGCCGCATGGGCTGGCCTTAAGCCCGGCGACCGCATCCTTGCGGTTGAGGGAAAAGAGATAAAAACATTCACTGACATCACCAATCAGGTGATTATTAATCTCGGTACCCCCCTCGCCTTTGAAATCGAGCGCAATGGCAGAACCATCACCCGCCGCATCACGCCAACGATGGTGACGGAGAAGGATGAATTCGGCAATACCATCAAGCGTCCGCTCATCGGCATGAAAAGTAACAAAATTGTCTACGAAGAAGCCGACCTCGCCTCCGCTGTATGGTTCGCCACCGCGCGCACTTACGATATGTGCCGCACCTCGCTTCAAGTGCTTGGGCAAATGATTGCAGGCGATCGCAGTACCGAAGGTTTAAAAGGCCCGCTCGGCATCGCCAAGCTGTCCGGTGAAGTCACCGAACAGGGCGACACATTCAGCGAAACCTTGCGGCTATTTTTCTGGTTCGTCGCGCTGCTGTCGGTGAATCTCGGCATGGTGAACCTGTTTCCCATCCCTATGCTGGATGGTGGGCATTTGATGTTCTACGTGCTCGAAGCTCTGCGCGGCCGCCCGCTGGCCGAACGATTCCAGGAATATAGCTACCGCTTCGGGCTGGTCTTCATCGTCGGGCTGATGGCGTTCAGTTTGTTTAATGACGTGAAGCAGATGTTTTAAATAAAGTGACAGGTGGCAGGTGACAAGTGACAGGTGTCACGGCTGTTTTTTTACTTGTCACCTGCCACCTGTCACTTGCCACTTTATTCTTGATTTTCCTCCCGATTTAGCGCTACTTGGCCGGTTATGAAGGTGTGTGTGCGTTTTCGCTATCTGGCCGTCGCGGCGGGGCTGTTTCTGGCCATGCCTGCGGCTTCCTATGCCACCTTTTTACCCAAGTTCGATGCGGACGCGCCAGATGTAGAAAAAGCCTCTACCGAACCATCGCCAGATTTTATCAACCTTAACAGTGTGGTGGGTGACGCTGCCGCCCGCGAACCGGATGGCGAAGTGGTGAATGAAATCCGCGTTGAGGGCACCCAACGCATCGACAATTCAGCGGTAGAAACTTATCTCGACATCAGCCATGGGCAGAAAGTCAGCCGTTACGAGCTGGACGCAGGCTTAAAGAAACTCTATGACACCGGATTTTTTGCGGATGTCGGAGTGGATTTTGAACGCGGCGTACTCACCGTACGCGTGGTGGAGAATCCCAGCATCAACACGGTGATTTTCGAGGGAAACGACCAAATCGAGAAAGAAGACCTTGAGGCAGAAATCTCGCTGCGTTCTCGTTCAATTTACACCCGCACCAAGGTGCAAAACGACTTAAAGCGCCTACTTGATGTGTATCGCAGGAACGGCCGTTACTCGGCACAGATTACCCCGCAAGTCATTCCGCTCGAACAAAATCGCGTGAACCTTGTTTACAACATCACCGAGGGACCGAAAGCCTTTATCGAAAAAATTACCTTTATCGGCAACGAATCCTACAGTTCGAACACGCTGCAAAATCTGGTCAGTTCGTCGCAAAATCGCTGGTATAGTTTCCTTAACGATTCGGACAAGTACGACCCGGACCGGCTGCAATACGATCAGGAATTGCTGCGCCGCTTCTATTTCGAAAACGGCTATGCCGATTTCAAGGTCAAGTCCGCCATCGCGGAATTATCGCCGCAACGTGATGCGTTCTACCTCACTTTCACCATTGAGGAGGGCGGTAGGTATCGCTTCGGCAAAATCGATGTGGAATCGAAACTGCCCAAAGATAAAATTCCGGACTTCGGAAAGGCCATCACCACCGTCACTGGTGATACATACAACGCAACAGAGGTCGAACATTCAATCGACCAAATGGTCGATATATTAGGCGATAACGGTTTTGCTTTCGTCGATATTTCTCCTGACGTAAAACGCCGCACCGAAGGTAAAAAGAAAATTATCGACCTTACCTATGACATCAAGGAAGGCCCGCGCGTGTATGTTGAGCGCATTAACATTTTCGGCAATCACCGTACGCTGGATGAGGTGATTCGCCGTGAATTTCGCCTGTCGGAAGGTGACGCCTACTCCTCCAGCAAAATCAAACGCACGCAACAGCGCCTGAATAATCTTGGTTATTTCGGTAAAGCGACCATTCAGAATACAACGGGAAGTGCGGCGGACCGCACGCAACTTGACGTCGAGGTTGAGGAAAAATCCACCGGTGAGCTTTCTTTCGGCGCAGGATTTTCCACCAACGACGGTCCGTTGCTCAATGCGGGTGTCACCGAGCGCAATTTCCTTGGCCGCGGTCAGGAACTTCGCCTAAGTGGATTGTTTGCGGGCAGACGCCAACAATTCGATATCGGCTTTACCGAGCCTTATTTTCTTGGTCGCGAGCTCGATGCCGGGATTGATGTCTACAAAACTACTCAGGATTTTTCGAGCGAATCCTCGTTCGACCGCGAAGCGCTGGGTGTCGTGCTCCGCCTCGGCTACAGCCTCTCCGAACATACACGCCATCAGATACGCTACACGTATGAAGATACTGAAATCAGCAACGTTTCGGCTACAGCCTCCACCTATATTAGAGATCAAGAGGGCACCACCGTCACCTCGATGATCGGCCACTCGATTATCAATGACGAGCGCGACAGTAAAATCGCTCCAACTTCAGGCTATTACTGGCGTTTGAATCAGGATTTTGCGGGATTTGGCGGTGATAACAGGTTTATTCGCCATGAAGTCGAAGGGAGTTACTATTATCCCATTGCCAAAAAATGGACCTTCATCACCTCCGGTGCGGCGGGCAATATCACCGGCGTCGGCGAGGATGTCCCCATCAGTCAACGCTTCTTCATCGGCAGTCGGGAAATCCGTGGTTTCACCAATTCCGGTATCGGCCCACGTGATGTCGCGACCGATGACGCGTTGGGCGGCAACAACTATTACGCGGCGACCATGGAAGTGCAGTTTCCGCTTGGGCTGCCGGAGGATCTCGGCGTTACCGGCGCCGCCTTCACCGATATCGGTAGCGAGTGGGGATTGGATAAGGATGGCGCAGGTATTGCCGCCGACTCCAGTAATCCACGGGCATCTGCTGGGGTAGGCATCGCCTGGACCTCGCCCTTTGGCCCCATCCGTATCGATTTCGCCAAAGCCTTCCTGAGTGAAGAGGAAGACGAAACAGAGTTAATACGGTTTAATTTCGGAACGCGGTTTTAGTCTTAATTTCAATAGCTTGTAGACTATCACCAATAATAACGATTTATATCGTAGTCAGCGCCATTTTGGCACTGGATTTCCTACAGAAAATGGTGCAAATTCCCGCTCCCTGGGCGCGTTTCGCCTGGTATTGTGTCATTAGGAAAGGGTTTATTATGAAACAGTCCATCACCCACGTTGTGCTCGCTGTAACTATGCTGACGCTCGTAAGCGTTGCCACTCCCGCTGCTGCCGATACGACCATCGGCGTTGTGAATGTTCAGAAAATCATGCGTGAATCGAAAGCTGCCGTCTCGGTACGTTCGCAGCTCGAGTCCAAACAAAAAAGCTTCCAAGCTGATCTCGACGCCAAGGAAAAAGCGCTCTTGAGCGAAGATCAGGCGCTCGCCAAAGAACAGGCCACCACCAAGGACAAGGCAGCTTTCGAGAAAAAAGTAAAGGATTTCCAGGCCAAAGCGAAAGCGACCCAGCGTGATGTGCAGACCAAAAAAACCCAGCTATTTAAAGCAGTGGGCGCAGCGGAAGACCAGATCCAAAGCACACTTGCCGCTATCGTGAAGGATGTCGCGTCAGAAAAGAAGATGAACGCCGTCGTCTCCTCGTCACAGGTGCTGTATTCGGATAGCACGCTGGATGTCACGCCGGTCGTGTTGCAGCGCCTTGATGCCAAGCTGCCCAACGTCGCGGTAAAATTCTAACGCCGCACACAGGTGCTGACCCATGGTCGACCGCCGATTCTTTGCCAATCGCGGACCGTTTACGGTGGCTGAGCTAGCCACGGTTACCGGTGCTGCCGTATTGCGTATAGAAGATGGTGGCCGGACCCTGAAAGATGTGGCTCCGCTTGACCGCGCCACGGAAAGCGATGCTAGTTTTTTTGATAATACGAAATACATCGAGCAATTCCTGAACAGCAAGGCGGGTGTCTGCTTCACCCGAACCAAATTCTCCGAGCAAGCGCCCAAGGGTATGGCCTTGCTGATTACCGAAGATCCTTATCGCTGCTACGCGCTGGCTGCCCAGCGGTTTTACCCAACCTTCGAGCCTGCGACGGACATCGCCTCTTCTGCCACTATCAGCCCTTCGGCAACACTGGGAAAAAACGTAGCCGTTGCTCCGGGTGCGGTAATTGGGGAAAATGTCATGATCGGCGATCATAGCACCATCGGCGCCAATGCAGTGATTGAGGCAAATGTCATGATTGGCGACCATACACGTATTGGTGCGTGCAGTACGATAAGCCATGCCATCATCGGCAACCGGGTGATTATCCATCGCGGCGTCCATATCGGGCAGGATGGCTTTGGCTTTGCGCTGGGGCGCGATGGCCATGTGAAAGTGCCGCAGCTCGGGCGCGTGGTGATCGAGGACGATGTCGAAATCGGCTCCGGCACTACCATCGATCGCGGCACCGGGCCGGATACGCTTATTGGCGAAGGCAGCAAAATTGATAATCTCGTGATGATTGGCCATAATGTGCAAATCGGCAAACGGGCGATTATCATTGCACAAGTAGGTATTTCCGGTTCGACCCGTATCGGCGATGGTGCCGTACTTGCCGGACAAGTCGGTGTCGCCGGTCACTTAAAAATTGGTGCAGGGGCTAAGCTGGCCGCCAAAGCCGGCGTCATGAGCGATATCCCCGCTGGTGCTTCTTACGGTGGATTCCCCGCGATCGCGATTACCGATTGGCATCGTCAGACCATTGCCGTATCCAGACTCATTAAATCAAAACGAGGTGGAAATGAGTAGCGCCCTTGCCATTAAGCCTGAACTTCCCAGCTACGATACGGACGGCATCAAGACACTTATTCCCCATCGTTATCCGATGCTGATGATCGATCGTGTAGTGAATATTGTCGAAGGGCAATCCATCGTTGGCATTAAGCGCGTGACAGCGGACGAGCCTTATTTCCCCGGCCATTTTCCCAACCATCCGGTTATGCCTGGCGTACTGATTGTCGAGGCCATGGCACAGTCGGCAGCCGCACTCGTCGTCCATACGATGGGTAAGGAAGCGCATGGCAAAGTCGTGTATTTCATGTCGGTAGAAGAAGCGAAGTTTCGTAAACCCGTCATACCCGGCGATACATTAGAGCTTCATTGTGAAGTGCAGCAGAGTCGCAAGAGTGTGTGGAAGTTTACCGGCACCGCCTATGTCAATGGTGCCCGTGTGGCAGATGCCGTCTACACGGCCATGATCATGGATGAAAAGGGCGCGTGATGATAGGTAGTATCCATCCGACCGCTGTCATCGCCAAAGGGGCGAAGATGGGCAGTCATGTAACTATCGGCCCCTACTGTGTGGTGGGTGAGCATGTGACGCTCGGCGATCGCGTGATACTGCATAGCCATGTTGTCATCGACGGTACGACAGAAATCGGCGAAGGCACCGAGATTTTTCCCTTCGCATCGATTGGACATTGTCCGCAGGATAAAAAATTTAAAGGCGAGCAATCGCGACTTGTCATCGGCCACAACAACATTATCCGCGAACATGTGACCATGAACCCCGGTACCGAGGGCGGCGGACTTGTTACTAGTGTTGGCGATGATTGCTTATTCATGGCTTCCGCCCATGTGGCGCATGACTGCACGGTCGGCAATAACGTCATCCTCGCCAACAACGCGACACTGGCCGGACATGTATCCGTCGGCAATGGTGTGATCATCGGCGGACTTTCTGCCGTACACCAATTCGTGCGCATCGGCGATTACGCCTTTATCGGCGGCATGTCGGGCGTTGAAAAAGATGTCATTCCTTTCGGCACCGTCAAGGGCGAACGCGCCTCGCTTGATGGGTTGAATCTCGTCGGCCTCAAACGTCGTAATATCGGACGCGACCATATTCATGCGCTACGCCACCTGTTCAAAGCATTGTTTTATGGTAATGGCGGTACCCTCACCGAACGCGCTGAAAAACTCAAATCTGATTATCCACAACAAGAAGCAGCTGCTCTCCTTGAATTCATATTAACCGATTCATCCCGTGCTTTCTGCACCCCTGGTAGCAAACTTGAAAAACGCGAACTTGAAACAAGTATCTAGTATGGCTGAGTCTGGCCTTGCGCTGCCCAAGCTCGGTATCATCGCCGGTGCGGGCGAGCTGCCGCGCACCATTATCCAAACCTGTCAATCTGTTGACAGGCCATATTTTGTCATTGCCCTCGAAGAAGCAGCAGATGCGGCAACGGCAGATCTTGCAGGGCTTGACCATGCGTGGATTCGCCTCGGCGCCACCGGAAAAATTATCGACACGTTGCGCGCGCATGGCGTCCAAGAAGTGGTAATGGCGGGTAAAGTTACTCGCCCCAAACTTGCTACGCTGCGTCCGGATCTCAAAGGTACCAAACTTCTTGCTCGCTTGGGATCGCAACTCATTAGTGGCGATAATGAACTGCTCTCAACTATCGTACGTTTTCTGGAAGAAGAAGGATTCAATGTTGTCGGGGCCGATGAGGTGGTACGGGATTTGATTGCACCGGAAGGGCTCATTGGCTCGATTTACCCTGACCATCGCGCTCAGCGCGACATCGAATTCGGCGCACGCATTGCTCGCACCATTGGCTCGCTCGATATTGGTCAGGCGGTTATCGTCCATAATCAACAGGTTTTGGGAGTTGAAGCCGTGGAGGGCACGGACGCACTCATCACCCGTTGCGCCGACTTGCGCGCGGAAGAAAAAGGAGGTGTGCTGGTAAAGGCTAAAAAACCACAGCAAGACCGCCGTGCTGATTTACCAACCATCGGCATCCCTACCATCAATCGTCTTGCCGAAAGTGGGTTCACCGGCGTTGCCATCGAAGCTGGATCAGCACTCATCGTCGACCGCCTTGAAGTCGCACGTTTGGCCGACCAACTCGGGCTGTTCGTCGTTGGATTTAGTGTTTTAGAATAATATGAAAATCGCGCTGATTGCAGGCGAAACCTCCGGCGACCAACTTGGCGGGTGGCTCATGGAGTCCATCATAAACGCTCCACGCTCCACGCTCCACGCTCCCCATTTCATCGGCATCGGCAGTGAGCGTATGCAGAAACAGGGGCTCATCAGCCTATTTCCCATGCATGAGATTTCGCTATTCGGTATTTTCGAGATCATTCCGCATATTTTTAATCTCAAACGACGGATGCGCGAGACCATCGAATTCATCGAACATGAAAATCCAGATGTGCTGGTCACCATTGATTGTCCAGGATTCGTACTGCGTATCATAAAAATCCTGCGTGCGCGCAATTTGGTACGCCCGCGCCTCATTCACTACGTTGCCCCCACCGTTTGGGCTTATCGCGCCTGGCGCGCCAAGGTGATGGCGGAACGATTCGACCATCTGTTGGCCCTGTTTCCCTTCGAGCCGCCCTATTTCGAGAAAGAAGGACTAAAAACTACCTATGTCGGCCATCAGATCGCATGGGAATGGAAAACCAAAGGTGACGGCGCTTCATTCCGTATCCGTCACGGCATCGCGGAAGATGCACCCATACTCGCCATTTTTCCCGGCAGCCGCAAAGGGGAAATCAAACGATTGCTTCCGGTGATTGCCGAGACAGTAAGAAAACTTCATGCACAATTACCAAAACTGCGCACGATCATTCAAGTGCCCGACTCACTGAAAACACCAATCACCGAACAGACTTCTAGCTGGCTCGTTCGCCCTCTGATCTTAAGCAATCAGGAAGAAAAGAAAGATTTCTTTGCGGCGGCAACGGCAGCGCTTGCTAAATCCGGCACGATTGCGCTGGAATGTTCGCTCGCCGGGTTGCCGTTAGTTGTCACCTACAAACTAAACCCACTCAGTTACTGGATGGTGCGCCGGACAATTAAAGTCGACTATGTCCATATCGCCAACTTGATAAAAAACCGCGAAATCATCCCCGAACTGATTCAGGAGAAATGCACCAGTCATGCATTAAGTGTCGCCCTGATCCCACTGCTTACGGATGAGTCTGCGCGCAATACCCAACGCGGCGAACTCACAGAATTTGCCGCGGTGCTGGGTGCCGAAGATACGCAATCACCTAGCGACAAAGCAGCGCAAGTAATTTTAGACGGGTTTTAATTGCCCCATTGCCACGTCGTACTCAAAGAGGGCAAGCAACAGACGTAAGGCACGACCGCGTGGAGAAAGCAACTCAGGATCGGTCGATAGAATGTGGCGCGCATCGTCATGGGCCAAGCGAATCAGCCCGAGATGCTGACTCATATCGGCAAGTTTGAATTCAGGTAATCCCGTTTGGCGGGTGCCAAGCACGTCACCTGCCCCCCGCAGTTTTAAATCTTCTTCAGCGATGACGAATCCGTCATTGGTTTCGCGCAGCGTGGTCAGGCGACGCCTTGCCACTTCCGTCAGTGGGTCATGATAGAGGAGAATACAACGCGATGCTTTGTTGGAGCGCCCAACTCGCCCCCGCAGCTGGTGAAGCTGTGCCAAACCAAATCGTTCAGCATGTTCAACAACCATGACGGTTGCCGAGGTGACGTTAACGCCTACCTCGACCACCGTCGTTGCCACAAGTAATTGCAAATCGCCACAAGCAAAATCTTGCATCACTCGCTCGCGCTCCGCAAGTTTCATGCGGCCATGGATGATGCCAACTTTTTTAGGAAATATTTTGGAGAGTTGCGCATAACGTTCTTCGGCGGCGGCGAGGTCAAGTTTTCCATCATCTTCTGTGTTTTCTTCGATGATCGGGCAGACCCAGTATATTTTCTCTCCCGCATTAAGAACACGACCCAACCCTTCGATGACCTCCTTGATGCGCGCGAAGGGTATCGCTCTCGTATCGATTTCCTTGCGGCCCGGCGGGCGTTCGGTCAACGCCGAGATGTCCATATCGCCAACCATCGTCATGGTCAGGCTGCGCGGGATGGGGGTCGCCGTCATTTGCAGTAAATGCGGTGTGCGGCCCTTGCCGGTGAGCTTCATACGCTGCGCGACACCAAACCTATGTTGTTCGTCCACCACTACCAATCCAAGTTTGAAGAATTTGACATCATCTTGGAACAAGGCATGGGTGCCGACGGCGATTTTTATTTCTCCTACCGCTAGCGCGGCTTGAATATCCTCGCGCTCACCTTTTCTCATTTTACCGGAAAGCAGTGCCAGAGGGATTTTTAACGCTTCTGCCAAGGGTTGGAGTGTTTCAAGATGTTGACGGGCGAGTAAATCCGTTGGAGCCATGAAGGCGGATTGCAGCCCGGCTGCAGCCGCCTGCGCCATCGCCGCGAAGGCAAGCACAGTTTTTCCGGAACCGACATCACCCTGCAGCAAACGCACCATACGTTCGCCCGAAGTAATGTCTTTAAGAATATCGGCCAGCACCTGTTCCTGCCCCTTGGTCAGGGAAAATGGCAGAACTTTCATGAGAAGTTGTATCACCGCTTCGTTATGCGGAATGGTGAAGGATTGCTGGCGGCGCTCGATGCGCCGTAACAGCCCGAGCGCTAGCTGGTTCGCCAGAAGCTCGTCATAGGCCAAGCGCGCGCGAGGGGCAGAGTCAGCTAAAATATCGGCAGCCTCATTGGGCATATGCAGTGCTTTGAGTGCTCCGGTGAAGGAAGGCCAGCTTTTTTCTTTTAGCAACTCGGAAGAATGCCACTCGGCAAGCGGTGCCATTTTTTCGACGACTTGCGTCGTTGCTTTGGCGACGGTTTTTTGCGAAATCCCCAGCGTCAGCGCATAGACGGGGCTTAAGCGAATCACTTCACTCGCTTTCTCGGGTGCTGCAATCACATCCGGATGCGCCATGGTGGCCATGCCGTTATACCACTCCATAACCCCGCAAATGATGCGCTTTTCTCCTACGGGAAGTTGGTGCGATAAATAATCCCCTTTCACATGGAAGAAAGTGAGCATCAAGGTACCGGTCGCATCCTCCGTCGCCACTTTATAGGGCACGCGCGGACGGTTGGGTGGTGGTGGCGCATGCTCGGTGACGGTAACTTCGACCGTTGCATATTCGCTTTTCTTGAGCGCTGAGACGGCAGTCATGTTCCTGCGATCGATGACGCCGATAGGCAAATGAAACAGCAGGTCGCGCAAGGCGGGCGTATGATGCGGATGTTCTTCCAGCATGTGGGAATTCGCGAGCAGGCGGCGCAATCCCTGCAATACCGATGGGCCGACGCCTTTGAGCGTTGTCACCGGCGCAAACCACGGATACAGCACCGCCGGTCGCAGTGACAGGGCGGATGCGCTAGTTGCCAAGCTCGATGAGGATGCTGCGTTCGTCATTATCGAGTTCTTCCATAGCCGCCTCACAATTGCTCAGGAGGTCTGCGTTGTCGATATCGCCCATCATATCGAACGCGACGCTGATGGTGACAGAGAAATCTGCTTTGCCACCGAAAGCAAGCCGGTGTTCGCGTACATTCCCGCGCAGGCGATTGAGCACCACCCGCGCCGATTCGCGCGAAATATCGAATAGCACTAGCGCCAGCGTTGATTCAGAAAGCACGCCGATAACATCCTCGGTACGGAAGGTACTGCGACAGCAATTGGCGACATGCTTAAGCAAAGCATTGCAGCCATCCGCGTCGTAGCGCTCCATACTGCGATTGTGGCGATCGAGCCGAAGTACAGCGAAACTCACCGATACCGTATTCGTAGCGCGGTAGCTTTTCAGCAGTTTTAGATAATTTTCCGTAGTCTCGCGATTCGGTAAACCCGTAATGGGGTCCACCTCAAGCCTTCCGTCGAGGCTAGTTTTTAGAAAATCGCGCAGTTGTTGTTTTGCCAGTTTTTCGTGTTCGTCGGGGAGTACCATTTGAAAGCGCGGATTGCGGTCCTCGGCCATGATGCGCAGCACCGTGCAGGGCAGCGCGATTTCCTCACCCAGCCGATGGCGCATACGCACCGTATGTTGACGGGAAAAGATATCGCCGAAATCGGGCGCATCATCCCTATATTCCAGTTCTTCGGAGAGCAGCTTGGCGGTGCGCACGCCTAGTATTTCATCCAATGTATGGTCGGTAAGGTCACCCGCCGCATAGCCCAGAAGATTCGTCAGCGTTTCGTTGGCGGCGTTGATGGTAAGTGCACGTTTTGTGTTATCCTGCATCAGCAGCAGAACACCGTCGCCTTTACGGCCTTCGGCGGGCTTTTCCATCAGTTCTGCCATACATCCACGCTTGCGAAATATTGAAGATTCAGTATGTTCCATGCTCATAAAGAGTCAAGCTATGGTTGAAATCCATCAGGCAAATCCAGTACTGCAGCGCGATTTGTGGCTGAAACGCCTGCGCTATCGTAGCTGGCACCGCGGCTGTAAGGAAACCGACCTTGTACTCGGCACCTTCTGCGACCAGCATATCGAGCGCTTAACCGACGCCGACTTGCGCCGATATGAGGCCTTGCTGGATGAAGAAGACGCCGATATATGGAGCTGGATCACCGGAAAATCTTCCTGCCCCAAGCCAGAATTTTTGCCCTTGCTGGATGAATTGAAAACGCTTCAGCTGCACGCGTAATGAAAATTCCTCCACAGATTGCAGGGCTAAGGCCCGGCACCCACACACACATGACACATGTGCCGTTCACGGCGCAGGCCTATGCACTGGCTGAGCTCACAACAACAAGCCTTCGCTCCATCGTTCATATCGTCCCACAAGATAAGGACATCGTAGCGCTTGCTGAGTTAATCCGGTTTTTAGCACCAGATATTTCGGTGCTTCATCTGCCCGCATGGGATACGCTACCTTACGACCGTATCTCGCCCGCGAGTTCTATACTTTCGCAGCGGCTGTCAACTTTAGGGTTATTAGCAAGCGACGCGCGCCCAAAAACTTACATCCTATTAACTACACTCAATGCTGCCAGCCAGAAACTACCGCCGCGCGTGATGCTGGCCACGGCGAATTTCTCTATTACTAAAGGCAAAAAACTAAATCGCGATGCGCTCATTAGCTTCCTTGAGGGCAACGGCTATCATCGTGCATCGAAAGTCATGGAAGCGGGTGAATATGCCGTGCGCGGTTCACTGATTGACCTTTATCCGGCAGGTTCGGATGAAGCCGTGCGTATCGATTTATTCAGCGATGAGGTGGAATCGCTGAAAAACGTCGATCCCCTGACTCAACTTTCCGGCACATCCGTCGCCTCGTTAACGCTGCGGCCGGTGAGCGAGGCGCTACTTAACCCCGAAACCATCGCCCAATTTCGTACACGTTATCGTGAGTTATTCGGCGCGATAACGAAGGAAGACCCGCTCTATGAATCCATTTCCGCCGGACGCACTTATGCGGGGATGGAACATTGGCTTCCCCTCTTCTATTCACATCTCGACACGCTCGCCGATTATACGCCGGAGGCACTGCTCACAACCGATTATCGTATCGACGCGCTATATAAAGAACGGGCCACCGATATCGCCGACTATTACGATGCGCGGGTGAAGCATCAACACGCGAAAGATGCCGCATACCACCCTGTGCCGCCAGAGCAGCTGTTTTTATCGCCCAAAAGTTTTGCCGCGATATGGAATGACCACGTACAAATCACGTTCACGCCATTCGCCGGCGACGGGGTGTCGCTCGATATCCGCAGCAGCCCACAATTGTTTCATCGCGGCAAGGATGAGCATCCGGCGCAAATCGCTACTAATTTTATCGCGCAGGCGACCAAACCGGTGATACTTGCTGCTGCCTCGCTGGGCAGCGCCGAACGTATCCGCAAAATGCTGCATCTGGGCGATATTGAACCAAGCGCCTATTTCGCCGATGCGTTAAAAAACAAGGTGTCGCTTGCCATTCTTCCCATCGAACAAGGATTCGAAACGGATGCGTTTTTACTCCTCACCGAGCAGGATATGTTCGGTGAACGCATCATCCGCACCGCAAAGAAAAAACGCAAATCCGAAGCGTTTTTGCAGGAGGCCGCGAGTTTCCTTGAGGGCGAACTCATCGTCCACCGCGAGCATGGTATCGGTAAGTTCGAAGGCCTCATCACCCTTGATGTGAACAACACGCGGCATGATTGCCTGAAACTCATCTATGACGGCGGCGATAAGTTATTCCTGCCCGTTGAGAATATCGACCTGGTCAGCCGCTATGGCGCGGCGGAAGAACACGTGCCGCTCGATAAATTGGGCGGCGTGGCGTGGCAAAAACGCAAATCATCCCTCAAAAAACGCCTCAAGATGGCGGCCGAGGCGCTACTCAAAGTTGCCGCTGAACGCGCGGCCAGAATAGCGCCAATTATGCACGCCGAGTCAGGTGCTTATGATGAGTTCTGCGCCCGCTTCCCCTATACGGAAACCGACGATCAAATGCAGGCCATTGAGGATGTGAAGGCCGACCTTGCCAGCGGTCATGTGATGGATAGGCTCATTTGCGGTGACGTAGGCTTCGGCAAAACCGAAGTCGCCATGCGCGCCGCGTTCATCGCCGCCGCTGCCGGGCATCAAGTCGCCATCATTGCACCGACCACCCTCCTCGCCCGCCAGCATTTCCACACCTTTTCCGCGCGCTTCACCGGATTAAACTTTACTGTGCGTATGCTCTCGCGCCTGACTTTGTCGAAAGACGCCGACGATACCAAAAAACGCCTGCCGGAGGGTAAGGTCGATATCGTCATCGGCACCCATGCGTTGCTCGCTGCCGGCGTGCAATACAAACAACTCGGACTGCTGATTGTCGATGAAGAATAGCATTTTGGCGTGGCGCAGAAGGAAAAATTAAAACAACTCAAAAGCGATGTACATGTGCTGACGTTATCGGCCACGCCGATTCCGCGCACCTTGCAATTGTCGCTTTCCGGCGTGCGCGAATTATCGCTCATTACCACGCCGCCCATCGACCGCCTTGCGGTCCGCACCTACATCATGCCTTACGATCCGGTGATTATCCGCGAGGCGATTTTGCGCGAGCACCATCGCGGCGGAAAAACTTTCTTCGTCACCCCGCGCGTAAAATACATGGCAGAAATCCAAAGCAAAATCGCCGAACTTGTACCCGAAGTTAAAATCGCCGTCGCCCACGGGCAAATGGCCGCCGGCACGCTCGATAAAACCATGAATGCGTTTTACGACGGGAAATATGATGTGCTGCTATCGACCGCCATCATCGAATCCGGCATCGACATTCCCACCGCCAACACGATTGTTATCGACCGGCCGCAGCTTTTCGGCCTTGCCCAATTATACCAGTTGCGCGGGCGCGTTGGCCGCAGCAAGACGCGCGCCTATGCCTATTTCACCCTGCCCCATCACAAACTACTGAGTCGCGATGCCGAACGACGGCTGGAAGTCATGCAACAACTCGATAGTTTGGGCGCCGGATTCCAACTCGCCAGCCACGATATGGACATTCGCGGCTTCGGCAACCTGCTGGGCGAAGAGCAATCCGGCCACATCAAGGAAGTCGGCATCGAATTGTATCAAACCATGCTGGAGGAAGCGATTGCCGACCTCAAACAGCGCAAAGCTATTGGCAATGCGGCCGAATCCGCCGAGAGCTGGAGCCCCCAAATCAACCTCGGCATGTCGGTGCTCATCCCCGAATCCTATATCGAGGATTTACCGCTGCGCCTGAGCCTCTATCGCCGCGCCGCCGGGCTTGAACATGAACAAGACATCGAGAGTTTTGCCGCCGAACTGACCGACCGTTTCGGTACCCCTCCGGTCGAGGTCGAGCACCTGCTTTCCGTATTAAATATCAAAATTCTCTGCAAACGCGCAGGCATTGCCCGTATGGATGTCGGGCCGAAAGGCGTCGTATTATCCTTCCGTGACAATAAGTTCGCCGCCCCAGATGCCCTGATTGCCTATATTTCCCGCCATCCGGCCCGTATCAAGCTCCGCGCCGACCAGACATTATTCATCGCTGCCGAAACCGAGGCGGATGAGGCCCGGTTAAAGACCGTCACTACGGTGGCCAACGAAATCGCAGGCCTCATCCCCCCATCACGATCGCAAGCTGCTTAAAAACGCACGCTTATGCCGCTGACAGCCGACCAGTCGGCCGTCAACTGGACACCGTTGACATACTGATGGATCGGCTTCTCCAATAAGCCATAGAGCTGCACGGTTTCACTAAGCCCATAACTGATACCTGGACTAATCGAAATGCTGTAACCGCCGCTATCCTCGGCTTCGGCCTCCAATCCGCTATCGCGCCATTTATATTGGCCGTTCATCTGCAGCAGGAGACTGAGCCGCTCGGTGGCATCATAGCGATAGCCGAGGTCAGCCGATAGTTTCTCACCCGGCTTGTACCCATCATGCTCGTAAAGTGGCAGTTGCGTAAGCACCTGTGCAAAGACCGATGAGTGGCTGGCAGACAAATTTCGGCGTGTATAAAAACCCAGCAGGGCATCAGTGGTACCCGTTCCCGGCTGCAGGCTGCGCTCGGCAAGATCGCCGTCACTGTTGCTGACATCCAACCTGCCGGTGGGCAGTTTGGCACCCAAATAAATACCAAACACATACGGATGATTCCAGTTCTGGAACTGGTAGCGCCCCAGCAGTTGCGCATCGCCGATTTCGGTGAAATCCCACTGCTCGCGTATCGGCGATCCCATATGATTGTGGATATGGCGATGATAGCGACCCACCAGCGGCAGCGAGGCACTCACTCCCCAGCCATCGGCAGCACCGTAATCCAGCGTCGCCAGCAGGTTACGGTTAAAAGTCTCAACTTCATCGTGATGATGCGGAATCTGCCCCACCCCGATCTCCTTGGCACCGGCGCGCGGCTGGGCTTGAGGAACGTACTCGTAACGCAAATCCGCGCGCCGACCAGATTCGGTCCACACACCCTGCGTATTCCATTGCGTATTGACCGAACAAAATGCCGCGCCACAACTAGCCTGCGCGGTATAGGCATAGAACATCACAAGCGCACCGGCGCTTACGAACAAAACATTTCGCATAACAATTCCTTCACTGAATTAGATTAAATGAAACGATCTATGAGCCAGTGAAGGCGTAAGGCGGAGAACGGGTGAGCAGTTTTCGCCAATCATGCTCGGCAAAGAAAGAGACGTCAGACGTGATGAGAAAAAACGGGGCGACGACCAGTAAAACAGTGGCGATGCCAACCGACGGAAGTGGTACGATGCCCTGCCCGTGCGCAGCCACATAGCATATCGCACACTGGTATTGCCGGTGCGGCTTGGGCAGTTCGACTTTGCCATTTTTTAGCTCTTCGCTACTGATGAAGCGAAAGCCATTCTCTGCACAGATCAGTATCTTGTCGCCAAACAGCGTATCCGTATTTTTTAGATGCTGGAACGACTGGTAGGTCGCGTAGAAAGGCAGCAGGGTATGCAATAACAGTGCAACTGCGGCAAAAATCGGGATAAACGGGTTTCTCATCGGCTGCTGCATAACGGCACCATACCGGCGAAAAAAGAACATACAACTGCAGTTTTTTGCTACTTTCTTATGGCTTTCCGGCACCTGAAACCCTTGCAAAGCTGCGGATTACCGCTATATTCGCGCGCCTATGAGCGACCTTTTCAGTAAGTCATCCGCAGCCCGCAAATCCGAAGCCAGCGGCTATTCGGCCAAGCATATCGAAGTCCTCGAGGGGCTGGAGCCGGTGCGCCGCCGCCCCGGCATGTATATCGGCGGTAACGACGAAAACGCCATGCACCACCTCATCCATGAGGTGTTCGATAACGCGATGGACGAGGCTGTTGCAGGGCATGCCAGCTTCATCGAGGTCGAGCTTGCCGGCAGCAACACCGTCACTGTGCGCGATAACGGACGCGGCATTCCCATCGACCCCCATCCAAAATTTCCTAAAAAATCAGCGCTTGAAGTGATTATGACCACGCTGCATGCGGGCGGAAAATTCAACGATAAAGTCTATCACACGGCGGGCGGCCTTCACGGGGTTGGGATTTCCGTAGTCAATGCGTTGGCCGAGCATCTCGAAGTCGAAGTCGCCCGCGACCAGCAGCTTTACAAACAAAACTACTCGCGTGGACTTCCGCAAGATAAGCTCAAAAAAATCGGCAGCGTCAAAAACCGTCGCGGCACCTCAGTCACCTTCCGCCCGGATATCGAAATTTTCGGCAACAAAGCCAAATTTCGTCCGGAAAAAGTTTACAAACTCATCCGTGCCAAGGCGTATCTTTTCCGTGGCGTCGAAATCCGCTGGAAGTGCGACCCAGATTTATTGCCCGAAGGCGCGCTGACGCCTGCATCTGAGACCATCCATTTCCCCGGCGGACTGGCGGATTTCCTCATCATGGAAATCGGTGCGCGTCCACTCGCCACCACGCAAAATTTCAGTGGTGTGGCCGATATTGGTGAAAACCGTGGTCGCGTCGAGTGGGCAGTCGCCTGGCCGCGCGACGAGGAAGACGGGCATTATTCACTGTTCTGCAATACCATTCCGACGCCGGATGGTGGTACGCACGAGCAGGGTCTGCGCGCCGCGTTGACCAAAGGATTGCGCGCGTTCGGCGAGATGTCCAAAAACAAAAAAGCTGCCGCCATCACCGCCGACGATGTGATGGAAGGCGCCGTAGTAATTCTCTCACTATTCCTCAAAGACCCGCAATTCCAGGGCCAAACAAAAGACAGGCTGATGTCGAGTGAGGCGGTACGCCTCGTCGAAAATGCGCTGCGCGATCCGTTCGATCATTTTCTTTCTGGCGATATGGAATTGGGTAACTCGCTGCTCAACCACATCATTTACCGCGCGGAAGAACGGCTGCGTCGCCGACAGGAAAAAAATACGAAGCGCCAGAATGTTACCTCGCGCCTACGCCTGCCCGGCAAGCTCGCCGATTGCACGCGCAGCACGCCGGAGGGCACCGAGCTGTTCCTCGTCGAAGGCGATTCGGCGGGCGGTTCAGCCAAGCAGGCGCGCATCCGCGAAACGCAGGCGGTGCTGCCACTGCGCGGAAAAATCCTCAATGTCGCCTCCGCTTCGCTCGATAAAATACGCGCCAACCAAGAGATTTCCGATCTCATGCAGGCGATGGGCGTCTCGACCGGCAGCCAGTTCGATATCAAAAACCTGCGCTATGAGAAAATCGTGATTATGACCGACGCTGACGTGGACGGCGCCCATATCGCCTCACTGCTCATGACGTTCTTCTATCAGGAAATGCCGGACCTCATCCGCAAAGGCCATTTATACTTGGCCCAGCCACCCCTCTTCCGGATCACCGCCGGTAACGTCACCTATTACGCGCAAACGGATGTCGAAAAGAACGCGCTGGTCGAGCAGCTCTCGGGCAAGCATAAAAGCCGCATCGATATCGGGCGCTTTAAAGGCTTGGGCGAAATGACGGCGCCGCAGCTTAAAGAAACCACGATGGACCCCAAAAAACGCACCTTGCTCAGGGTGGAGATTGGCGAATCGGAAATCGACGAAACCGCCGAGCGCGTCCATCAGCTAATGGGTAAAAAGCCTGAATTACGATTCAAATTCATCCGCGAACAGACCGAACTTTACGGTGAAAAATTTAGGGAAGCGCTGGATGTTTAATTATTCCCCATCGGAATAAGTCCCGCCGCCGTTTTTTTCATTTGCTTATGCTCGTCCTCCGGCAAAGGCAGCAGACCCTTCATGGCGAGATAACCGTCTTCACCGGTAGTGGAATCCGCCGTCAACATTACTCCGAATTCGCGGATACCGGGTACCAATTTTGCGTGCGCACGCTTGATATACACAAAAAGGCTGCGCGCTACCGGATAACTGCCATCGACGATATGTTCAAAATCTGGCATCACCCCATCAATCGGATTGGCTTTAACTTTTCCGACATTCTGCTCGAGGAAACTATAGCCAAAAATACCGAGCGTTTCGCGATTGGCGTCGAGTTTCTGCACGATGATATTGTCATCCTCGCCCGCTTCGATAAATGCGCCATCCTCACGAATCGCAGTACATTGTTTCTTACGCGTTTCCTCATCCGGATACGTCGTGGTGTATTCCTTTATTTCCTTACACGCTTCGCCCATGACGAGTTCGACAAACGCATCGCGTGTGCCGGAGGTCGGTGGCGGGCCGTACAAGGAAATGGGTAAATCCGGCAAAGTTTCGTCAATTTCTTTCCAGCGTTTGTATGGATTTTGAACCAGCTTGCCGTCTTTAGGCACTTCGCGGGCAAGCGCCATGAACAAGATGCGCCTGCTCAACGAAAAAACCGGCGCCTGCCAGGCATTGGCAAGCACGATGCCATCATAGCCGATCTTGAGTTCGACGATCTCGTTGATGCCGTTGCTTGCACAACGTTCGACTTCAGATTTTTTAATGGGGCGTGAGGCATTCACCATATCGGGATAAGATTCGCCAATACCATCACAGAAGAGCTTGATACCGCCGCCGGTACCAGTTGCTTCCACGATAGGCGTACGAAATTGTTCATCCCGGCCAAACTGCTCTGCGGCCGCCGCGACAAAGGGAAATACCGTAGAAGAACCAACGATACGAATCGCTTCGCGCGCCTCCACTGAGAGTGGCAGTAGCAAACAGAACAGTACGGTTAAGCAACGCATACGGCAGCATAGGGGTTGAAAAAACGAAGTCAATTCAGCTTTTAAGCAGTGTGTCGACTTCTTCTTTACTCAAAACGTCACTGTCGCTGACAGGAACTTTGGCCGCGGCTTTTTCTTCCATGACAGGCGGAAGTGATGGCGCAGGCTCTTCTATTTTCACTTCGGGAGGAGCGGCAGGTGGCATAGCTGCCTGTTTTTGCTTGGCGTCGATCAGTTGATTCAGAATTTGATGCGGAATAATAAAGTCACTGAATGGCTGTTTCTTACTGATATCACGAATCTTCAGCGGCACGAATCGTTCGGCGGCAGTGGGTCGCACCACCGTCGCCACCTTAAACGACGATTTTGACTCACGCGGTGTCGTCGGCAGCGATACGCTCTCGATGGCCTCCGCTTTGGCAATTTTATGCGCTTCAATGGCAATCTCGACCGTTGGTAAATCACGCACGATACGATGTGGTTCGGGGATGCCTGCGACTTTGACCGCCATCAATGCACTTTCGGCTATCACGGCGACAAATTCCGTCGGCGTGCTATAGACGCGGTAACGCACCTTACTCTCATCGTCGATTTTGGCACGACGGACAGCGATGGCCTCAATCCCATTGGCAGTAACAGACG
>JANNSK010000094.1:0-14216 GCA_031402515.1 Alphaproteobacteria bacterium
TGCTGACCGCAGCTACGCGGCGCACCCATTTATCACTGAGCTTGTTTCTTGCTTACTTCGAAGCCGCACTTGCGGCGAGACGGCCATTGAGGCCGAAAGGCTGCGCGCCGCTTGAGCGCCAGCGCGGTAGCGCGCAATCAAAGTTTCTGCACAGGCACATCCAGCTCATCCGAACGTTTGCCTTTCCATAAGGCGCCGGGATGGCGGGCGGGAGCAGGATCTGTAGATGTAGCGGGCGTGACGGTTCTCTGTTCTTTATCGCGGATAATACGCACGCTCTCCACACGCGTCGCACCGGCTTTGGGCTTTTTACCTTGCGCCCATAAATCGAAGCCTTTCACGCTCACCACTACGTCGTGGTATCCGCAATCAAGCAGTTTCCTGCCCAGCGTTTCGGCGGTGAAACCGGTGCGGTGCGCCATGTAAACATTGCCAGCCTCAATATCCTTGCCGTAACCATACACCACGTCGAGCGCGGAAATGGGGCCGGCGGGCGAGGTATAAAGCGCGTCCTCGAGTTTGCCTTCGGCGATATGGGCAGCGACCGATTGCAGGTCGGGCAGTGTCATCAGAATCTCACCGTCTTCCTTCGTCACCCGAAACCATTCGTTGAGCGTCGCCGCCACTTCGTGCGCATAGACATGCTCGATCGTATGCGAGTTCCACACCGCATCAACCGAATAATCGGGCAACATCGGCAGGTGTTTCATGTCAGCAATAATATGCGGTTTTGCCGCCGGATTAATATCGCAGCGTAATTCGAACCAGCCATCGTTACGGAAATTTTTGTGTAGTTTTTCTGCAATCGGCGCGCCACAGCCAGGATGCAGCACGATTTTTTTACCCTGCGCCAGCGCATGGATTCTCTCCATGACTTCCTGCGGTGTTACGTTAGCCATGCCAGAAAAACTCCTTATGCGGCTCTATCGGATTATAGGCGAGAATGGTTTTGGCAACCGGCGGCGGCACTTGCCCCTCACCAAGTTCGATGACTAGCTGACGATGCATTGGCATCACCTTTTTCAAATCAAACCGCATGACAATGGTCTCGCGCGCCGCCGCGCGCAGGGCGCGGTTCCTATCCTTATCGTCGAGGAGTTTGACGACTTTCTTGGCGACATCCTTCGGTGAGAAGAAATCAGCAAGCAGGCCGTTCTTACCATCGACGACCACTTCCTTCACCGGCGCGGTATCGCTGGCTACCAGCGCCACGCCAGCCGCCATCGACTCCAGCATCGACCAGGACAGCACGAACGGATAGGTGAGGTAAATATGCGCTGCGCTCACCTGAAATAGTTTGATGAGCTGGTCGTACGGTTGCGGAGCGATGAAGTGAAAACGATCCGCAGGCAGCTTCACTTCCTTCATCAACATCTGGCGGAATGTGGTGCCTTTGGGCGGGTTTTTGCCATAGCTCACCCCGTCGGCACCAATGGCGATGATGTGTGCATTTGGCCGCTCCTTAAGCAGGATTTCTGCCGCATGCATGAAGGTGGGAAAGCCACGGTAATGCTCGAAATTCCGCGTGGCGTAGGTGATGAGTTCGTCGCCGGGTTTGAACGTCGTACCATTCGGCAAAGTAAAGGTCGCCGATGCGTCCGGCTTGCAGAATTCTGTATCCACCCCGTCATGCAGCACACTGATTTTATGGCGCAGGTCGGGAGAATTCATGCTCCATTGCCAGACGGTAGGCGTCACCGCCCAGTCGGCCATTTCAAGGCTCATCAGGTTGGTGATGTTTTTCATGCGTACGCGGGCGAAATCGTCCGGCTCGGCTTTTCCTTGTTCTTCGAAGGCGACGTCCGCACCCGTCGCGCGGTAATAAAACTCACAGAAATTAAGCAGTGGCACTTTCGGGAATAAATCTTTGATGAACAGCGCATCGCCCCAACCGGGATGGGCAACAATCACATCCGGCACGAAGCCCTGCTCGGCTTTAAGCTTCTTCGCCACCCGCCAGACTTCTTGCCCCTGCAATACCGCACGCTCGGTAGGCACGAGATAGCGATGCGTCTGCGGCGAGGCGTCGCGTACCGTGCGGTAGGTGATGCGGGTGACACCTGGAATTTCTGCCGATTTATGTTTGGTGATGAAGAAAATACGATGCACACCTTCCGCACCCAGCACGCGCGCCAGATGCTTGTACTGGCCTGGCATATTCGGGTGCAGGAAAAGGATGTTCATCGGCCTTTGTTCTCTTTGCGGATTTTTGCTGCCTTCTCGGTGGTTTGCCAAGCGTTATAGAGTGTCGCAGCAAGAATCACCAGTGCGCCAATGAAGGTCCAGCGGTCGATGAGTTTTGCATAGATCGCGTAGGAAAGCATGGCGGCGAATACAAGCTGCAGGAAATTAAGCGGCATTAATGTCAGCACTGGCACTTTGCCGATAGCACGCGCCACCATGATCTGCTGCGCATAAGCAATAACGCCGATCACGCATAGCCAGAACCAACCCTCGGCACTCGGTGTTTTCCAGTGGTACAATCCAAACGGCAGGGCGATAAGGGTGGTGAGGCTTAGCATATAAAAAGCGATTTTCTCCGGCGACTCTTTCAACGTAAGCAGCTTAATCACCGTACTGCAGAACGAAAAGGTGAAGGCAGCACCCAGCACATACATCACCCCGATATTAAACGGGATCATACCCGGACGCGTCACGAGCAGCATGCCGACAAATCCCAGCACCAGCGCAATCCATGTATGCGGGTAGCTTCTTTCCTTGAGCACAAAAATAACTACCAGCGTGGCAAGCAGCGGGGTAAGAAAATTCAGCGCCGTGTGTTTAGGCAAATCGAGATATTGCAGCGAATAGAACGACAGCGAGAAAGCAACAAATTCAAGTACTGCACGCAGCATAAACAGTTTCCACTGTTTGGTTTTCAGTCCTTTCTTTCCTTGGCTGACCGCCCAAGGAAGCATGAGTACAAGGGCCACGGCAGTGAAACAGAACATGATCTGGAAGGCGTTGTAGCCGAAGCCGTATTCAGGGATGCTAAGGTAGGGCACGATGGCAAAGACCACCGCACTACCAAATAACACCGCGATAAACAGGGCCATGGCGATCAGTGTTTCGCGACGATCTTTTTGCATGCGGCCCCTAGAAGGAGAATTGTTCCTTGGTGATACGTTCCTCGAGATTATGCTCAGGATCGAACAGTAATTCGAGGGTGACGTTGCGATCTTCAAATACCGAAACGCTCACCACGTCGCGCACTTCAGTGAAATCCGCCACCGCGGAGACCGGACGCTTATCGGCCTCAAGAATCTCAAACGTAATCGAGGATTGGTGGTTGAGCAGCGCACCGCGCCAGCGCCGCGGACGGAAGGGCGCAATCGGTGTCAGCGCGATCATGGCTGCTGCGAGCGGCAGGATAGGCCCGCCGGCGGAGAAGTTGTAAGCAGTCGAGCCCGCCGGCGTGGACACTAAAATCCCGTCGGCGATCAACTCCTGCACCCGCACCACATGGTCGATGGTAACGCGGATTTTCGCCGCCTGCCGTGATTCACGAAACAGGGACACTTCGTTGATGGCAAGCTCCTGACGCTCCTTGCCATCCATAGTACGGGTATACATAACAAGCGGATGCAGCGTAGCCCGGCGCGCCTCACCGATGCGCTCGACAAGATTCTTTGGATTGTAACTATTGAGCAGGAATCCCACCGAGCCACAATTCATGCCGTAAACCGGGATATTGCGATGCATGTAGCGGTGCAGAACCTGCAGCATAAACCCGTCGCCACCCAACACCACAATCACGTCGGGCTTGGTGCGTTTGCCAGCGATGTCGAGGAACTGGTAATGCGCCGCAAGCTCGCGGTACGCGTCTTGCGCTTTCTCCGAGTCGTCGGCAAGGCAGGCGATGCGGGTGGGAGTATTCATACGTGGTGAGGTTAGCATCTTACGTCCACGTGACAACAAGATTCAGTGCTAGTGCTAGTCGCTAGTGCCAGGAAAATAAGGAAGGCTGGATTACTTCGGGCTGAAGCCCTCGCGATGACAGCTCTTTTTCCCTAGCTACTAGCACTAGCTACTAGCACTAGTGGCGACCGATATTCTGTCTAATGAGCGCAACAAAATACGACAGATACTCGATCTGGCGCGTGCCAGCAGTGGCGAGCACCCGCTCAGAAAGCCGGTTGGCATACAGGCCCGAACCGGGAATGGCATCGCCGTCTTCTAGCGATTGTACCACGCGCAAGAGCAATTTTACCGCTTCGAACATGGTATCAGGCAGGCCACTTTTGCTGTAAAGCCCATGGAATCCGTGCTCGCCTTTATCGGCAATCAGGCGCTTGGCGTTGGGCAGTGCTACCTGAGTAAAATGCGCCATGGCGGCGGTAAAGAACAGGAGTTGCCCACGGCAGAGCGCCGTCATCGCCAGCGAGGGGTTGAGCCGGTCCTGCTGCGCCATCTGGCTCACCAGCCGCACCACCTCCTCCTCCGAGATGTTGTGCGCCAACATTTTGAGCATGATATCTTCGCGCACGGAACCGGCGTCTTTTTTCAGCTGCTCGTCGGTGAGGTTGTATTTCTGCTTGAGCTGCTCGGCGAGCGCCGCACTTGCCGAGCTCACCATGCGCTCGACTAGGGTGATGGGGAGCTGTCGTTTCTCGATCAAGGATTCCATCACAGCGGGCTCGCCCTTGAAATCGTCGATGATTTTTGTGAGCGCCCGCTCGCTGATCGATGCGCCTTCATTTTCCAGCAACGAGCTCACCACGAACGGATAGCTGGTATCGACCAACGCATCGGACAGACGCGGCGAGACTGTTTTGCGCTGACTGATGGCCATAAGCTTGCCCAGATCGCTCGATGCTTCAACGATGCTGACGAGATCGGCATCAGAAAATACTTCCGAGGATTGTAACACCGGCAGAGATACGCGGTCGATATCGCTGGCAAGATGCAGCATAATGTCACGCGGAACATCGGGATTGTCCTTCACTTTATCCGCCAGCGTTTCGCGGACCTTAATCGCGGCGTCTTTCATCAGCAGGCGGAAAATCTGCTCAGCGATTTCACGCTCGCGCCCGGCGAAAACCTGCTTGTTGTACTGATTGGAAACCTTCTCGAGCACATCAACGCGCGATTCGGCCGAGTCATCACGCAGCAACCTCTCCACATCCATCGGTGTTAAAATCACCGGCGGGAACTTTGCGTGCGGCTCGCTCGAAGTCGCTTTAATGGAAGGTGGGGTGGTCATGCATCGCCCGTCCGATCATGGTCATCAGCGATTCCATGTTCTCCACGGTGCGGTCGTACCCGTTCTTGCGGATATGGTGAATCATGCGCTCGCCGAAATCATCCGTACGGTAGCTGCCATATTGGGTTTCATCAAGCGCCAGTCTGAGCATGATGTGCACCGCCTCATAAAAACTCTGCGGCAAACCTGCAGAATCATAAAGCGCTTTAAAGCCCAGGGGGCCGGGATCAAGTATGAGCAACCGTGCATTGGCCACCGGCACGCCAACCCGGCGGGCGATGGCGGTTTCAAAGAAGCGCAGGTCGCCAATACAGAGCGAGCGCACAATCACCGAGTCGGTGAGGCGTTTGTTCTTGTGCATCTGGTTGATGAGATCGGTGATGTCCTGCTGGCTCATCCACGGGGTAATGAATTGCAACAGCGCGGTTTCACGCGCGTTGCTTTCAGGCTCGTCCATCACGTGGCGACTCAAGCGGTACTTCTTGGTGAGCTGCTTGCGCAGCGTGTCAGACACGGTCGAAAAAAGTTTCTCGGCGAAAGAAAACGGCAAGCCGCCGCGATAGACCAACTCCTCAAGCACCGAGTTGTCCTTGGCGAAACGCTCAAGCATCAACTCGACAGTCGTGTCGGCAAGTGAGGCACCGGAATTGGAAATAACCCGCTTAGCCACCGCAGGCTCTTCGGTTTCGATCAGCGCATGCGAGAGTTCGCGCGAGATGGATTCGCGCGAAGCGATCGCATTCAGTTTTGGGCTTTCGCGTGTAGCACGCACGATGGCGATTAAATCTTCCTCGGTGAGCACATAGGAATGCTGCAGGAGGGGTGTCGCCACATCGGCCACATCGTTGGCCAGTGCCCAGACAACATCATGCGGCACGATCAGCGAGAATTTTAATTCCTCGGCCAGCAACTGACGGACTTTGATTTCGGTGTCTTTGAGCAGCAGCCGGAAAATCTCGTTAGCAAGTTTGGTTTCCGATTCGCTTAACAAGCCTGCATTATACCCGGTGGTAATTTTCTGGGCGATGCGGGTACGTTGCGCCGTCGACGGCTCGCGCACCAGCATATTAATATCTTCGCGCGTAATACTCATCGCGCCGGAGGATTGCTGAACCGCTACTGTACTTGCTTCTACCACAGTATTAATTATTACCACGTTGGCGTTAAGAAACAGTTAATGTATAAACTTTTATCTAATTTTCTCTGCCTACCCATCTACTATCAAGAAAGCACTACTCTGCCAAGGCTTGACCTCACCCACGCCTGCGCTACAAAGAAAGTCGCACTCCCAGCGTGTTAGGAAAAGCACATGAAAGTCTATCAGAACGCCAAATCTGCCCTTTCCGGACTTTTACACGATAATATGACCATTATGTCCGGCGGGTTCGGCCTGTGCGGCATCCCAGAACATTCCATTGCGGCGTTAAAAGAGTCGGGAATTAAGGGGCTTACCATCATTTCTAACAATTGTGGGATCGATGAATTTGGCCTCGGCGTCCTCCTCAAAGACCGCCAGATCAAGAAAATGATCTCCTCCTATGTGGGCGAGAATAAAACTTTTGAAACGCAATATCTCAATGGCGAGCTCGAAATCGAGTTCAACCCGCAAGGCACGCTGGCCGAACGTATCCGCGCCGGTGGCGCTGGCATTCCTGCTTTTTATACGCGCACTGGCGTCGGCACCATCGTCGCCGACGGTAAAGAAATCCGCGAATTCAAAGGTGAGAAATACGTGATGGAAACCGGCCTTACCGCCGATATCGCCATCGTCAAAGCCTGGAAGGGCGATAAATCCGGCAATCTTGTCTACCGCAAAACCGCGCGCAATTTTAACCCGATGATGGCCATGGCCGGACGTATCACCGTCGCCGAGGTCGAGGAGTTGCTTGAGGTCGGCGCGCTCGACCCCAGCCACATCCACACGCCAGGGATTTTTGTCCAGCGCATCTACCAGGGTAAAAAATTCGAAAAACGCATCGAGAATCTGACAGTGAGAAAGAAGGCAGCATGACCATGAAGACTAATGTTAAAGTTTGCCCCGAATGTGCTCATGCCTTCCAAGGAAATGGTTGGGACGGAATCGATGCACATTGGCGCTCTAAACATGAACAGATACTTCCTTACAAACAAGCTTGGCCTCTTATACAAAGTGGTAGTTATCAACCTCAAGCGAAGCGAGAAACCCGATGACTTGGGATCGTGACGATATGTGCCGCCGCGCGGCGAAGGAGCTGCGCGACGGGTTTTATGTGAATCTCGGCATCGGTATCCCGACGCTGGTCGCCAACCATGTGCCGAAAGGCATGCATGTGACGCTGCAAAGCGAGAACGGCATGCTCGGCATGGGGCCCTTCCCGTTCGAGGGCGAGGCTGACCCCGACCTCATCAACGCCGGCAAACAAACCATTTCCGAACTGCCCGAAAGCGCCTTCTTCGACTCGGCGGAGTCCTTCGCCATGATTCGTGGCGGCCATATCGACCTCGCCATTTTAGGCGCGCTGCAAGTCTCGGAAAAAGGCGATCTCGCCAACTGGATGGTGCCCGGCAAAATGGTCAAAGGCATGGGCGGGGCGATGGACCTCGTCGCCGGCGTGAAACGCATCGTGGTCATCATGGAACATAACGCCAAAGACGGCGCCGCCAAATTGGTAAAGCAATGCAGCTTGCCGATGACGGGCGTGGGCGTGGTGGACCTCATCATCACCGAACTCGGCGTATTCGAAATCGACCGCGACGAATTGCGCCTCATCGAGATGGCCCCCGGCATCACCGAGGACGAAATCCGCAGCCGCACCGAAGCGTTCTTCAAACTGGCGCTGAAACAGGCGGCGGCTTAATTATCGGGACCCATGCCCTCACCCGAAATTTGCTTAAAGCAAATTTCGACCTCTCCCTATGGGAGAGGTAGGCAAGCCGCACGTTCTCGCTTCCTTCTTCCAATCCGTGCCAGCGGATACACCTCTCCCTTGGGAGAGGTCGAAAATCATCCTTCATGATTTTCGGGTGAGGGCATGGCGCGGAATTAAACCCCACCCATCCCGCAAATAATCTCCCACTCTTCTGCGGTCACCGGCTGCACGGAGAGCCGGGCGGAGGTGACGAGAGACATTTTGCTCAAGGACTTGGTGGCTTTGATATCGGCCAGCGTGACGGGCTTTTTGAATGGCCGCACGGCTTTGACGTCTACCATGCCGAACTTTCCGGTTTCGTCGGTGGGGTCGGGATGAAAGCTGCGGACAACCTCGACGATGCCTACGATATTTTTGCCGTCATTGGAGTGATAGAAAAATCCGAGATCGCCGACTTGCATTGCCTTCATGTTCTGTTTGGCCAGATGGTTGCGCACGCCCGTCCAGCCGGTGCCCTTGGCTCCCGCCTTCACCTGTTCGTCCCACGACCAACTGGAGGGTTCAGATTTGAAAAGCCAATGGCGCATCAGGCAAGTTCGAAGATGGCATCGACTTCAACCGCCACACCGAACGGCAAGCTGGCCACACCGACGGCGGCGCGCGCATGTTTGCCTTTGTCACCGAACACCGCGACCATCATGTCCGACACGCCATTGGCGACTTTCGGGTGATCAGTAAAACTATCGGTCGCGTTAACGAATACACCGAGCTTTACCAAGCGTTTTACTTTACCCCAATCACCACTCAGCGCCGCATTCACTTGCGCTAATATATTAACGCCGCAGAGCCGCGCGCATTCTTGCCCCTGTTCAACGGTAAATTCGCGCCCAACCTTGCCGATAAACTGCGGTTTTCCATCCTTCATCGGTAGCTGGCCGGAGACAGTCAAAAGCTGGCCGCTGACCACACAGGGCACATAATTGGCCACGGGAGGCGTCACTGTCGGAAGGGTAATGCCTTGAGATTTAAGGTTTTCTGCAACCACGCTCATACAAACTCCTCAAAAAAGCCCGAATTTCCAAGCAAATCTACCCCACCCAGGGCATGTTGTAAATATGCAATTGATAAGTCAAAGAAATTCGGAATTATTAAAGTTTGTGACAAATTTATGACGAAATATTCCTAAAATTGTGCTATTTATTAACAATGGCGAAAAGCCTGCGGCCGGGTGTGCCCGACCGATGATTTGAACAGATGGGAGTGACTATGAAATTAACACTTACGATGGACAAGTTGACGAGCCTTGCACTGTGTATGCTCGTTGCCTACGGAACAATGCTGTTGCCGACGGATGTGATGGCCCAGCCTGTTCAGGATGGTGGCACAATCGGTACCTTGCTTTGCACGGTGGCCGACTGGTTCACCGGACCGGTTGGTTCCGGTATCGCAACACTGGCGATTCTTGTAATCGGCATCGGCGCCCTGATGGGGAAAGTATCCTGGGGTATGGCGATCATCGTCGGTATCGGCGTTGCCGTGATATTCGGCGCTGACCAGATCGTCCGCGAGTTGGGCGGTGCGGGTTGCGCTGACGTCGTCTAGCGCGCGTCGCTAATCACACACAGGCGCCATTCCCACTTGAGTGGGGGTGGCGCCTGCTTTAATTTCGTGGTAGTTTATTCCCACGCAAGCTTTAACCTTGGGCACGGTCGTTGAGTGCACAAAACACAAACGTAAAATCACCGCAGCGCATGCGTCGCCCTGAAACGCGCGAGCGCGACCTTGAATCCTATCGCGATATCGCCGACGACGTCATCGAGTCGGATTTCGTCCCCTACGCCTGCCTCTATAATCATGACACCATCGCCACCAAGAACGGCGAGGTGCTGCAAATCATCAAAATCACCGGCCTTGGTTTCGACGCCCAGTCGCAGGGCGACTTGCGCGCATCCATCCGTGCCGCAATCAAAGACCGCATTCCTGACACGAGCTATGCTATCTGGCTGCACACGTTGCGCCGCAAGCAGTCGCTGCTCACCCATGCGCACTTTCCCGATAAGTTTTCCGGCGAACTCGACGCGCTCTGGCGTACCCAGCATCCGGTCGACAGTTCCTACGTGAATGAACTCTATGTCACCGTGGTCAAGGCCGCCCAGCAGGCAGATCTCACCAACATTCAGGCGATACTACAAAGCCTGTGGCCACCACTCGACCGCAAACAACGCACCCAGTTTATCGACGGCGCGGTGAAAGAGCTTTCCGAAACCACGGGCAGTATGCTGGCCGTGCTACGCCCGTTCGGCGCACGGCTGCTTACAGCAGTCGAGCGCGACGGTGTGTTTTATGGCGAGCATCTTGAGTTCCTCGAAAAACTCATCAACCTTGAATCACGCCCCATGCCAATCCCCCGGCGCGACCTGTCACAAATTTTAACCAGCGGCGATATTTCCTTCAGCCATAACGCGATGGAAGTGCGCACCGCTGAGGGCCATCGTAGGTTCGCCTCCATCCTTACCATCAAGGAACATAAGGAGTCGACACTGGCAGGCATCGACCGTTTCCTCGAGATTCCCTGCGAACTTATCGTTACCCAGTGTTTTGACTTCGTCGGCGCCAATCGGGCGCGCAGCTATTACAATCGGCAGGCGCGTTACCTCGAAATCAGCGGCGATGCCGAACTCGCCAAATGGGTGGAAATCGACCGGCTCACCTCGCGCAACACGATGGGCGAGAAATCCTTTGGCGAGCAGCAGACCAGCCTGTTTCTTATCGCCCCTTCCGTGAAGCAGCTCGAAACCAACGTGCGCATGGTGCAAAAATCGCTGGCACGGCTCGGCATCATTGTCATCCGCGAGGATTTGCGTTTCGAGGATTGCTACTGGGCACAGCTGCCTGGGAATTTTCCGTTCATCGCCCGCAAATATTCGGTTGATACCGGCCACCTCGCCGGATTCGCTAACCTGCAGCGCCAACCGATGGGTAACGCCAAGGGTAGCGACTGGGGAGCCCCGGTGGCGCTCTTTTCCACCGCTGAGGACACGCCGTATTTCTACAACTTCCACCGCGACAATGTCGCCCACACCACGATTCTCGGCAACCGTCGGGCAAGCAGCACGCTGCTGGCGCATTTCCTGCTGGCACAATCGCGCAAACTCAATCCGACCATCTGGTATCTCGACACACGCGGACAGGCTGAGTCGTTTATCATGGCCATGGGCGGCAACTATCTCACGCCCGGCACACCTGCCTTACGGCTTAACCCCTTCGCGCTTGAAGGCACGCAGGCAAACCGTGAATTCCTCGCATTATGGCTTTCCACCCTGATCGACCCGTATGGAAGGCAACTCACCGCGGGCACACTCGGCTTCTTCCAGCAAATGATCGACACTCTATATACGCTGCCGCCGTCAGAGCGTCGCTTGAGTGCGCTGATTCCTATCGTGCGCGAGAACGACGCCATGCTGGCCGCATCCTTACAACGTTGGACGGCGGGCGGCGAATATGGCGAGCTGTTCGACATGCCCACCGATCAATTCTCCGCCTTGCCACTCGTAGCGTGGAATCTTTCCCCATGGCTGGGCAACGATGCGGCGCTCATCCCACTCGCGGGCTACCTGCTGCACCGGCTGACCACTGCGCTCGCAGGCCAGCCTACGATCATCGTACTCGACGAAGGATTCCACCTACTCAAAACACCGCTGTTCGGTCCGCGCGCCGGTCCGTGGCTCGACTTCCTCACCCAGAATAACGCAGCAACGATGTTCGTCACCGACCATGTCGTCGGTTCTGCCGCGTATCATTTCACCCACATCGTAAGTAGTAAGATGGCATCCATCTTCGCCCTGCCGGAGGATGAACCGGACGGCACCTACGCCGCTTTCGCTTTCAGCGAACAGGAACAGGGAGCACTGGCCTATATGAAACCGCAGGCCCATCACGTGCTCATGAAGCGCGGCGCGGAAAGCACGCTGCTTGCAATCAATCTTGAAGCGCTGGGGGGCCCGATACTCACCACGCTGCGCGGCAAGAAACCGTCGCCAAAACCGACGAGCGCCACCATGCCAGCGCCGCTGAGGGCAGGAGCCGCGGGATGACAACGGGATGGTCTCACTGGCGTAGCAATCTCTTCTGGGCACTATTCTTTGCCGCAGCCATTCTTCTCTTTGCCCATCCGGCATTCGCGCAGGCGGCGGGCGGTTGGGGTAATTTCAGCTGCAGCAACGGACAGGCTTCAGGCACACTCTACGACCCCGGCAACCAATGCCCACATGCCATCGCGTTTGACAACGTCTTTTCCTTCCTCGTCTGTAATATGGAGCACCTGTCGGCCAACCTGATGGGCAGCATGTATTGCGGCATCATTCAGGAGGCAATCCCGGCGATCAACGCCGTGTTAACCATCGCAGTCGTTTTCTTCGGTATTGGCTTTACCACCGGCATAATACCCGCCACCGCCCGCGAGTTCCAGATGTTCCTGATCAAAATCGCCTTCGTCTGGGTGTTCGCCACCCAGGCGGAATACCTGATCGGCATCGGCTACCGCTTCCTGGTCACCGGTGCGCGTGAGGGTATCTCGATTGTGATGGGCGGACTCTTGTTCAAGGATCAGGGCGGCGCGGACGCTACGGGTGCCGATATCTATAAATACCTCGATAGTTTCTTAGGAAAAACCATGCAATACGCCACCGACGCTGCCGGCCTGAGCAAGCAGGATCCCAACGGTTGCAAAAACGCGATCTTCGCGGTCATCGCCATCATGATGATCGTCTTCCCGCCGCTATTTTATATTGCGGTGGCGCTGATCGTCAAAGTCGCTTTCACCTTCCTGCGCTCAGTGTTCGGCTATGTTTACGCCATCGTTGCCTTAGCCTTCCTGCTCACCATGGCACCGCTGTTCCTTTCCTTCTTCCTCTTCCGCGCCACCCGCCAGTTTTTCGACAAATGGGTCGGCTATCTCGTTTCCTTCTCGCTACAGATGGTGATCGTTTTCGCCTTCCTCGCCGTGATTGTCTCCATCCCGGTCAGTCACCTCACCAGCACCTTCACCGAAATCATCATACCCAAGACCGATTATGTGGAATCCACCTCCTTCCGCTTTCCGTGGGAATATTGTACCATGTGCGACTTCAGGGTGGTCAATGCCGACACCGGCGCGGAGATCACGCAGGAAACATACTCCGCGAAGGATTATCTCGGCAAAGGTAAGCTGGTCTGTAAGGATAATCCGCCCAAACCCATCGACGTGACGACAACGGTCAGCCCGCCGACCGATGCCAATAGCGAGGTCCAGAGCGCACTGGTGAAATTCGCTGCCACCGCGCTGCTTTCACTGCTCGTACTCGCTTATATCGTCGATATGCTGTTGAGCTACGTTCCCGCGTTGGCGCAGAATCTGTCTGCCGGTATGGGCGGCGTCTATGCGCCACAACTGGTCGGCGGCAGTCAGTTCGGCGATAGCAGGCCTTCCTTCGAAATGCCTGGAGGCAGGATGCTCGACACGATCGATCACGGCTTTACCGACGGTTATGTCCACTACATGAAAACATCCGGATCCTCCTCCAATACACTGGGGGCCACAACGGCCGGGTTCAAGGAGGCCGCCGCCCGCATGATGTTCGGCGGTAGCAACACGACGCTCGTAGGCCCAGACGGCAAAGCGCCAAGCCGCTTCAGCGGCTCGACAAGCCAGGAGGATCCCGGCCTCGTCGACAGTATCTTCGGCTTCTTCGTCAATCCAAATCCGGATTAGAAGTGAATTACCGCGTCGGCCTAAATGCCTCCTCGCAACGACGCCAGATTCCTTACCCGACTCTCGACTCTCAACTCTAATCACTTTTTCCTGTGCATAGATTTCGGTGCTTCTTGCATTCCCTAAACCACTAGATATAGTCGCGAGGCGGTTCTCTAACCACCACATTCCGTGGGTAAGACGGCTATGGGGGAAAATGTCCGGTGTTCTTTAGGCGTTCACAGAAGCAGGCTTCCGACAGTTCCAAGCACTGGTACCAAGACAAGTACCAGCATGTGTTGGTGCAACGGAATGTACTGGCGCTACTGGCGCTGATTGCACTCATCACGGCGCTCGCTGCGGTTGCCGCTGTCATGCGCCTTGCACCGCTGAAATCTGTCGAACCCTACCTGCTTGAGATTGACGACAAAACCGG
>JANNSK010000095.1:0-5881 GCA_031402515.1 Alphaproteobacteria bacterium
AAAAAAATCAAACTATAAACCCATTGTTACCCCCCCCCCCCCCCGCTTAAGTCATGTTATGTTTTTATTACATTTTCGTTGGCCCTTTATTCCCCACAAAAAAACGCCGATGCCCGAGGGCACCGGCGAATGGTTGAGAGACACAGAATTCAGTGCGTCGATGATTAGCGTTATTGATAATCATTCGTAACTATATTTTTAGGGCGCTGATTTATATACGTGTTCTATCTATTTACTGTGGAAAACAGAATCATCGGAAGGAAAGCTGTGAGCCATTACGCGGCGTTGCTTGAAGAAACCACACAATTTGCGTATGGTGCGCGGCCTATGACAAAACCCCCACCCGACCTTTCCGCCCTCACCTTCGAAGCCGCGATGAAGGAGCTTGAGGCCATCGTGCGTGGGCTCGAGGCAGGCACCGCCGAGCTCGATAAAGCCATCACCGATTACCAGCGCGGCACCGCGCTTAAAGAACATTGCCTCGCCAAACTGAACGAAGCCAAGCTCAAGGTCGAACAGATTCAGGTCAAAAGCGACGGCACGCTTTCAAAAAAACCTTTCACCGCCGAATAAGTCGAGTCACCCATGAAATCCTCAACCGAGAAATCCATGCAAGCCAACCTGCAACAAGCCCTTGCCGAAACCTCCGAGAAACTCGATCGGGTGATGGGCGAACTGCTGCCGGCGCCGCTCAACCTGCACACCAAAGTCATCTCGTTGCATAGCCGCGAGGAGGAAGAAGAGCAGAACGACGCGCCCGGCGGCGAAGCGAAAGTCATGGAAGCAATGCGCTACTCCGCCTTGGGCGGTGGTAAGCGCCTGCGCCCGTTTCTCACGGTTGAATCGGCCAAATTATTTGGCGTGAATCCCGATGCGGCCATCATGGCGGCGGCGGCGATTGAATTCGTCCACACCTACTCGCTCATCCACGACGATTTGCCGGCGATGGATAACGATGATTTCCGTCGCGGCAAACCTTCCTGCCACAAACAATTCGGCGAAGCGGCGGCGATTCTGGCGGGCGACGCGCTGCTCACCTTTGCCTTCGAAGTCATGGCCAACCCGCGCGTGCATGCGGATGCGCAGGTGCGTTGCGAACTCATCCGCTCCGTCGCCCGCGCCTCGGGCGTGCGCGGCATGGTCGGCGGTCAGATGATGGACCTCGACGCCGAACATAAAGCCCTCTCGGCGGACGAAGTCATCCGCCTGCAGCGCCTCAAAACCGGCGAGCTGTTCGCGGTGTCGTGTGAAACCGGCGCCATCCTCGGCAAAGCGCCGGATGCGATGCGCGCCCGCCTGCAACGCTACGCCCACGATATTGGCCTCGCGTTTCAAATCACCGACGATTTGCTCGATGTTGAAGGCACCCGCACCGAAACCGGCAAGGGCGTCAAGAAGGACCGCAAGGCCGGCAAGGCGACGATGATCACCGTGCTCGGTGTCGAACGCGCCCGTGACCATGCGCAGACACTCGCCAAGCAAGCCACCGACCATTTGAGCGCTTTCGACCATCGCGCTGAATCGCTTCGCGCGCTGGCGAGTTATGTCATCACGCGCCGTAGTTAGTCGCCCATGATCTTATGGGGACCGAAAACAATCGCCCTCTTCGATGTGTGGTCGATCGATCATTTCGTTACCGGGATTAACCTATTTTTTCTATCGTTTAGCCTTCACCGAAAATTCCAGGAAATCGAGGGGGGGGGGTAACATGCTTTCTATCTTTGGTTGGATAATGGTGCTTTGTTTCGCTTGGGAAGCGCTTGAACATTATCTCGAAGTCGGCCTTGTCGGCGATAAAGTTGCCTATTGGTTTCAGGGTGTCGAATTCTGGGCAAACCGACTGGTTACCGATCCTCTACTTATCATTCTTGGTGCCATCCTCGGCTACAAACAGCGCTGGCTAAATGCTCCGGCAAAATTTTTCTCCGCTATCTGGATCTTTGTGCATGTGTTTGTTTTTCCCGACAGTATGTATCTTCAACAGTTCATGCCAACGATTACCCTATGGTAAAACAGCGACTCGACCAATTACTCGTCGCGCGCGGCCTCGCTGAATCGCGCACCAAGGCGCAGGCGCTGATTATGGCCGGACTGGTTTATGCGGGAGAGCGGAAACTCGACAAATCCGGCATGGAAATCCCCGAGAATGCCGACATTGCTGTGCGCGGCAAGGAGCATCCGTGGGTCTCGCGCGGCGGCGTCAAACTCGCCCACGCACTCAGCGAATTTTCCATCGACGTAAGCGGATTGGTCGCCATCGATGTCGGCGCATCGACGGGCGGCTTTACGGATGTGCTACTTACGAACGGTGCTGCCAAAGTCTATGCGGTCGATGTTGGCCACGGCCAGCTTGATGTCAAACTCAGGGGCGATCCGCGCGTGGTGGTGATGGAAGAAACCAATGCGCGGCATTTAACCGCTGCTCACTTTAACTCCCCTCAAGGGGGGAGCAAAGTAAGTGGAATCTTCGATCTCATCACCTGCGACGCCAGTTTTATTTCGCTGAAAAAAGTGTTGCCTGCCGCACTTCTGCTCACCAAACCAAAGGCGCAACTCGTCACCCTCATCAAACCGCAATTCGAAGTGGGAAAAGCGGAAGCCAGCCGCGGCGAGGGAGTAATTCGCGATCCGGCGCTGCATCAAACCGTATGCGACGATATCAAGGACTGGATAGAGGGCGAAGGCTGGCGCGTCATCGGCATCACGACAAGCCCCATCACGGGACCGGCGGGGAATAAGGAATTCTTACTTTACGCAATGAAAGGAGCCGTATGAACTTCGCTGTATTTCAGGAAGCCTTCCTTCACCGCCTGCTGCCGATGTTCTCCGAAACGACGCTGGCGGCGATACGCAATTTGCATCCGGAGCAGTATCTGGCAAATGCTGTGCTGGCTGGTCTTGCTGCACTCGCCGCTTCAGTGGTGCTTTATGCCATCGGTGTCTGGCTGCGTCGGATGCCGGATAAAATAAGCACCGCAGAACAAAAACTCCGCATCGAGAAAATCCGCCTATTGGCCGATGCGTGGCTGACATGGCTGCTTATTTTAAGCCCGACGCCAATTGGCGGCATCCTTATTATTTCCAGTGGATTCTTCGCCATGCCGCGCCTGCGCACAGCGCTAGCGATTGTCGCCGCCGAAATTCTCTGGCGCGTGGCGCCGCTACTTTAGGCCCGTTTCTTTTTCTTCGTGCCAGCAAGCAGCGGTTTTAAGTAGCGGCCGGTGATACTGTTTTTGTTCTCGGCGACTTCTTCTGGCGTACCAACAGCAACGATTTTGCCACCTTTGTTGCCGCCGCCAGGACCGATATCGATAACGTAGTCGGACGTTTTAATCACGTCAAGGTTATGCTCAATGACCACAATCGTATTGCCTGATTCGACCAGTTTATGCAGCACCCCGAGCAACTTTTTGATATCGGCGCTATGCAAGCCGGTCGTCGGTTCATCCAATATATAGAGTGTTTTTCCCGTCGCGCGTTTCGATAATTCTTTGGCGAGTTTAATACGCTGCGCTTCGCCGCCCGAGAGCGTCGTCGCCGACTGGCCGAGATGGATGTAGCTCAACCCCACTTCGCTTAAGCAGGCGAGTTTTTCTTTGATGGTAGGATGTGCCGCGAAATACTCCACCGCTTCCTCGACCGTCATGTTCAGCACGTCGGCAATGGATTTGCCTTTGTAATGCACCTCAAGCGTTTCGCGGTTGTAGCGCTGGCCCTTGCACTGGTCGCAGGTGACGTAGACATCCGGCAAAAAGTGCATTTCGATTTTGATCATCCCGTCGCCCTGGCAGGCTTCGCAGCGTCCACCTTTGACGTTGAAGGAGAATCGTCCGGCCTGGTAGCCGCGTGCCTTCGATTCTGGCAATCCGGCGAACCAGTCGCGCATCGGCTGGAAGGCAGCAGTGTAGGTGACCGGGTTCGAGCGCGGCGTGCGACCGATGGGCGACTGGTCGATCTCGATGATTTTGTCGATATGCTCTAGACCCTCTATTTTGTCATGCGCGCCGGGCGTCACCTTGGTTCCATGCAGTTTGCGCGTAATAGCCTTGTAGAGCGTTTCAATCACCAGTGAGGATTTCCCGCCGCCCGATACGCCGGTAACGCAGGTGAATAATCCCAGCGGAATCTCCGCCGTGATATTCTGCAGGTTGTTGGCGCGCGCCTTGCGGATAACGATTTTCCGGTGGGCGCGGTTACTGCGGCGCTCTGTCGGCACATCGATCTGTTGGGCGCCGGAGAGATATTGCCCGGTGATGCTATTTTTATTTTTCATCACCTGTTCCGCCGTGCCTTCAGCAACGATTTCACCGCCATGGATGCCCGCACCTGGCCCCATATCGACAAGGTAATCGGCGCGACGCATGGTTTCTTCGTCATGTTCGACGACGATGACCGTGTTGCCCAAGCTGCGTAAATGCTCCAACGTCGAAAGCAGGCGTTCATTGTCGCACTGGTGCAAGCCGATCGACGGCTCATCCAGCACATAGACGACGCCGGATAGGCCGGAGCCGATTTGCGACGCAAGGCGAATGCGCTGCGATTCGCCGCCCGAAAGCGTGCCCGATTCACGATCGAGTGTCAGGTAGTCGAGCCCAACATTTTCAAGGAATCCTAAGCGTGCGCGAATCTCTTTGAGAATTTTTTCGGCGATTTTGTTTTGCTTAGGCGTCAGGGATTTTGGCAAATTTTCAAACCATTTCATCGCTTGGTCGATGGTCAGTGCGCATACTTTAGAGATATGCTCTCCACCGACTTTTACGCACAGTGATTCCGGCTTTAGCCGTGCGCCATGGCAGGATTCGCAATCGGCGGTGGATTGGAATTTCTCCAGATCCTCGCGCGTCCAGTCGGATTCAGTTTCGTTCCAGCGCCGTTGCAGGTTGCCGATAACACCCTCGAATGGTTTGTTGCTGTGGAAGGTACGCACTCCGTCGAAGTAAGATATTTTTATCGGCTCGTCGCCTGAGCCGTGCAGGATAATTTTCTGGATATCCGCTGGCAACTGGCCGAAGACGGCGCTCATGCTTTGTTTGTAGTGGCGCATGACGCCTTCGAGCGCCTGTTGGTAAAATTTGGCATGGCCCGATGCCCATGGCGCAATGGCTCCGGCGCTCAGCGTCAGGCTGCGGTCGGGGACGATGAGCGCTTCATCGAAATACATTTGTGTGCCAAGCCCGTCGCAGGTAGGGCAGGCGCCGAATGGTGAGTTGAAGGAGAAAATGCGCGGTTCGATTTCCTCCAATGTGAAGCCGGAAATCGGGCAGGCGAACTTGGCGGAGAAGGTGAGGATAGACCCGGTTGTCAGGTCGTCGGGTTGTCGGGTTGTTGAGGATTTTTTCTTTCCCCCCGACCTCCTGACAACCCGATCACCCGACTCTCCTAACTCCATGATCTCCACCATCATCAACCCTTCGCCAATCGACAGCGCGGTTTCAACGGAATCAGCAAGGCGGTTGCCGAGCTCGTCAGAAATTTTGATGCGGTCGACTACTACTGAGATATCGTGTTTTTTGTTTTTGTCGAGCGCGGGCAATTCGTTCATTTCATAGAGCGAACCGTCGATTTTCACGCGGGTGAAACCGCGCTTGCTCATCATCTGCAGTTCTTTACGGAATTCACCCTTGGCGCCGCGGGCGATGGGGGCGAGGAGATACAGCTTGGTGCCTTCGGGCAGGGCGCGGATAGCATCCGCCATTTGCGTGGAGGTCTGCGATTCAATGGGAAGTCCGGTCGCGGGCGAGTAGGGCACACCGATGCGCGCGTATAAGAGTCGCATATAATCGTAGATTTCGGTGACGGTGCCGACGGTCGAGCGCGGGTTGCGCGAGGTGGTTCTCTGATCGATAGCGATGGCGGGTGAGAGTCCCTCGATGGATTCCAC
>JANNSK010000096.1:0-13923 GCA_031402515.1 Alphaproteobacteria bacterium
GGAGTGGGCTCAGGGGTCGGAGCCGGAGTGGGCTCAGGTGTCGGAGCCGGAGTGGGCTCAGGTGTCGGAGCCGGAGTGGGCTCAGGTGTCGGAGCCGGAGTGGGCTCAGGTGTCGGAGCCGGAGTAGGCTCTGGTGTTGGAGCAGGCGTGGGCGCCGGAGTCGGAGCAGGTGTGGGGGCAGGGGTCGGAGCAGGGGCTGGAGTCGGATCTGGAACATCCGCACAGGTGCCGGTGCCGCCGGCTTTGAAGCAGTTGCTGTTGCTGTTTTTTACGTCCTTGGCATCGATGATGATATCGCCACCGAAATCACCCGAGTAGCGGCTGTTCTGGCCGTTGCCAAGCTCGCCATTGGTGATGTTGCCGTCATTGTCGTCACTGACGCCAATTGATCCACCAGAAGCGCCGCCAGTAGTGTTAATCGTGCTGCTGTTGAAGGTCGCGTCACCCTTCGGTACGAGGATGGTGACGTTACCACCGGAAGTACCGATGGTGCTGTTATTCATGCTGAACGAATCGCTCGGGTCGCCGTAGTGGGGCCAGAATCCCGGATTGTCGATCAGCGAAATCAGGACATTGCCGCCGTCGGTGGCAACGCTGCTGTTATTGATGCTGATATCGTCGCTAGCGGTAAGGTTGAAATCGCCGCCATTGGTATCGACGGTAGAGTTGTTGATGATAATATCGTCACCAGCGGTGAAATTGAGGTCGCCGTTATTGGTGGTGACGCTAACGTTGGTGAGCGAGATATCGTCACCCGCATTGGCGGTAATGCCGACACCGGCGTTTGTCATGTTGACGTTGGTGTTGAAATTGACGTCGCCCGAAGCAGCAAGCAGCACGTTGCTGAGTGCGCTGTTGATGGTGGCCACATCGATATTGGCGGTGCCGCCGGTGCCTGCGTTATTGTGGGTGCCCGCGTTGTAAGCAGAACCAGTGGCGTTGACGTTGATGACCGCAGGGTCGAGCAGCCAGTAGCCTGCATCGCCAAGCAGGGCGAGGGTGTTAACCACAGCGCCGTCGACATAGAGATTGCCAGCGCTGGAGGTTTCAACGAGACCGCCATTGCCGCCGAACGCGCCACCGCGTGCCGAGGCAAAGCCGGTGAAATAAGTGTCGTTATCCGACCACAGTACGATGGTACCACCATTGCCGTTTTCGGTCGCGTCCGCATTCAGGACGGCGGTGTCGCTCACCGCTACGTTTTTCGCACGCGCGATGTCGCCTTTGCCCTGATAGCCGCCGCCGATATTGATTTTGCCGCCGCCATTAGCGCCCGACACATCGAGCTTGCCGCTGACATTCACATTGCCGCCGCCAGCGGTGAGGATGATCTGGCCGTTACGGTTGACGAGCGAGTGTGCTTCGATCACGCCGGTATTGTTGACTACGCCGCTCACGACATCGCGTGCCGCTGCCGCGCGCATAACGATCGTGCCGCCGTCAGCCTGAATGGTGCCGTTGTTTTCTGCTTTCAGCAGGCGTTTAGTGGTGCTGTCATCGACGCCGAGTGAAACCAGCCCGTCGCCATAAAGGTCGACTGCGAACGTATCGCCCGCCGCCAACTCGACGCGTGCGAGGCGGCCGGCGATGACGCCGTCGTTACGCACATTCGGCGCGACGAGGGCGACAAGCCCTTCATCCGCTACGGTGATCGTACCCTCGTTGACAACCGACCCATTCGGGTTGCCAGCTTTATTGAAATTGTATCGGCCGCCCATGAAGTCGTTATTGGCGATGTCGGCCGTGGTGGCGACGAAGCCGTTGGTGTTGACGTTACCCGTCGAGCCGATAAGGACGCCGTTCGGGTTGATGACAAACACTTTACCGGTGGCGTTCAGGTTACCGTTGATGACCGATGCCTGGTTGCCGTTGGTGACGCGGTTCAGCGCGACGGCTTTGCTGGAAATCTGGTTAAAGTTTGTGGTTTCACCCGCGTCGATGTCGAAGCTGCCCCAGTTGATGATGGCGCGTTTGGTGGTCTGGTTGACGTTGAGCATGCTGCCGTTGGTGCTGATCGTGGCCGCACCGCCGACGACTGTGCCGCTCTGCGGATTCGCGTAGGCCGCGCCGGAGATAAGGCCGCACATCGCGATGGAGGTCAGTGCAGTGGTCGCGCTAACCGCAAAGAGCGATGAACTCTGCGCAAGCTGCGTGGCTTTCTTAGCCTTCTTCAAGGATTGTTTGCGCTGAGACGGGTGCTTATTGACGCGGGCCATGACTGATACTCCGATGCTAAATGTTTTTTTGTTTAATTCTATTTTCTCGACCGAGAAACCTGACCTAGTGAAAGTACACTAACACAGAATTCTAAATCGAATTATTAAGATTGTGTTAAGATTTGACGCAAATTAGCTAAAATTATGAAAAATATCAAATAAAATCTGGTGTCGCTGTGATAAAAATGAGAAGCCTTTGAAATTTATTAGGAATCAGCCCCAAATCGCTTGATCACGTTGAAGAATATCCGCGACTCATCGTTACCTTTCGAGCCGACGTCACGCGTGATCGGGAAAGAAAGCTCCACATAGCCGGAGAAATCCTCGACCAGGTTAAAGCGCGTGCCGAGGCCGGCGGAGGTAAGCGATTCACGTGATTGTTCACCCACTGCCTTGTCGATCAGCCATACGGCGCCCGCATCATAAAAGATGTAGGGTTGGTACGATCTCACGATGCTCTGATCGTCCATGCTGCCACTATAGCGCAACTCAAGAATACCGGCCAGACCGTGATCACCGACGATTTCCCCGCCGTCATAGGCGCGGCCGTAGCTTTCACCACCGATGCCATATTGTTCGGAAGAGAGCAGCGGATCAAGTGAGGCTTGACCATCCACTGACGCGAACAACGACACATCGCCTGCAATATCTTGCACGCGGGTATAGTTGGCGTTGAAGCGGGTGAAGTCATGCTCGCCGGTGATGCGGCTGCGACCGGTGCCGTCCGAGGTGGAGTCAAAAATCTCAAGACCCTGTGTAACCGTGAGACCCATCCGGTTGATGCCGGCCCAAGTATCGGTCACGTCGTAGTCAAGGCCTGCGCTGATATGGCGCACGTGATCCTCGAACAACTCAACACCAAGACTTTCGTTATCCGAATTCTGCAGGCGGAACACCGAGCGCAGGAATAGGTTCTCATCCCGCGAACGCAAGGCGGGGTGCAGGACAGCGAATTCCAGCAGTTTCGAAGTGCCATGCAGGTCGAGTGATGAAAGCGTGCTGCCCGGGCGGGTTTCCGCAGCGGCAATCCGGCTAGTCAGGCGCGTGCCCTCGGTACCAAGCTGAAACTCGCTGACATACTCACCGTAGAGTAACTCGTCGAAATCCGACGAGGCGGCGAGGCGCAGCGTATTGCGGTCATACATGCCGAATGCGGAGTTGACAGCGCCGACAGCCGTAAGCTGGTAGGGACCGATGAAACGGTTGCCGCGATTGTCGCCCTGCAGCGATGCTTCGTAGGACTGGTCGAGCAACGTAACAATCAGGTTCGACGCGCCTTTTTGCGTTGGCGATGCTTTGAGCACGCTACGCGCAGTTACGCCGGGAAGATCGTCCATCAGCAGCAAATAGCGCTCAAGCGTTTTGGCATTGAGCGGCCGCTCCGTTTTAATTTTGTTGGCGAAAGCCTCGATCAGCTCTTTGTCGCCCTTGATTTCACCGGTAAGCTGGATGGCGTCGACATAGCCTTCAAGCGCCTGGAAATGCACTTCGCCGCCACCAACTTTCTGCGGTTTCAGCACGACGCGCGAAAGGATGTAGCCGTCGTTACGATACTGTGCGGTCATCGCCCCTGCGATGGTCTGCAAATCGGCGAACGAAACGCTCTGGCCGACGAACTTTTCATAGGCTGATCTTGGGCCTGCCGCGCCATAGACGGTGGAGCCTTCGAGCACGACATTCTTCAGCACGAATACTTTCTGGGTACTGCCTTTGGCGGGGGCCACTTCGTCGCCGCTTTTCTCGATGACAATATTGGCGCTCGGTGTTGCACGCGGTGCGCCGCCATGGCGATCGATCAGGCGGCTTGGATCCGCGGTGGACGGCACCTGCGCGAGAGCAGAGGTGGCGGAAAGCAGCAGGGCCAGCGTGGCAACTGCGCGGAGGGGGCGGCTTACGAAGTTCATAAATTTTCCTACAGGAACGAAGGTTACACCAACTCTTATTGTACAATAAGCCTCACTAGCCAACTTTGGGCGCGAGGTACACGTACTATCCGCTGCCCTCTACACCAACCTTATATTAAGTGCAACTGCCGATGTATTTTTGCCACAGACGGTGGGTAGATGTTTGCTAACCCAATAGGGTAGCTCAGGCTTTGTTATGAGCCGGTGTACCCTCACCCAAAATCAACTCCTTAGTGGATTTTGACCTCTCCTAAGGGAGAGGTGCGCAAGCGGCACGTCCTCGCCTCACGGTTACCTCTCCCTTGGGAGAGGTCGAAATCGCTTTAGCGATTTCGGGTGAGGGCATAGGGCTGCGCCGCCTACCCTAGTGATGTTTTATTTGCCCCGTCGCTTCGGAGTGCGGGCAGCCTCGGCATCTGGTTTAAGTGGGTCTATTGTCTCGGTGCCGCGTCCTACCTGTCCGATGGCTGGGCCAACGTTTGTGACAGGGCGGATATCGCTCACCTTCTTACGCAATGCTTGGAGCGTGCCATCGCCGATGAGGTCCTTTGCGTTTCCGGGGAGAGGGATGCTGGTGAGGGGGGCGTCTCTTTGATTTAGATCGCTTCGCTTTGTAGGCTTACGTGAAATGGGGGCCATTTTCTCATCATCCACTGCCTCGGCTCGCTTTTCCAGCATGAAGAGCACGGGATCAACAGAAGGCGGCGGTTCGCGCCACGACAGTCCGTTATTATGCGGGAATCGGTAGTTTTGGCTGATCAACTTCGGCACACTGACACCATCGGTCTCTAATGTGTGTACGGCATTAATAAACCGTTTAGCTTTTTCCAGTGTGATCTCTCCCCAGTGCAAATTGAGAGCAATACCTGCATCGCTATCGGGGAACTTAATTAATATCGTATTGTCATAGCTCTTTCCCCAACTGCTGTTCCGAGCCGTTGGGTCCTCTGTCTGGTACCATTTCGCGATAGTGCCGTTGGCGAAGTAATAAAATCCATCCCGCGTGCCCGTTACCTCACCTAGATCGAAAGGCTTTGCGGACGGGTTTTTCATGGGGGCCAGTGCGGCGGCTGCCCGTGGATTCCTGGCCGCCTTTTCCAGTTGCTTTGCCACATTTTCTAACGAATTGTTTTTGTCTGTTTTGAGGATTATTTTCAGCAAATCCGGCACTTCGACTTCCGCATTGTATAAGATGCGCGTGCTGACCGCGATGCTGGCCAGTGCGTTTTTGATAGCAGGGTGGTCTGAGGGAGTATCTTTATATGTTTTTATTTTTTGAATAGTTTCGAGTTCGATGTCGCGCGATGCGACGGGATTAAACCGTCTCTCCGGAATAATAATCCTTATTTCCCCATCCATCGGTGCATATATCACCTTTACTTTTTGAGGCAGTGTGATGCCGATACTCCTCAAAGGGGAGCTGCCAATCCAACTCGTGTAGTATGGGCCATGATGCAGCTCGGCGTCGAGCCATGAGCCCTCCGTTTCCCATGATTCAAGAATGCGGTGCGGATTCTTGACTGGGGGAAACACATCGCTGTTTGGCTTGTCGCCATGCGATGTCGTGGCGGTTTTGCGCGCGGAACCTTTACCGGCTTTCGCTGGCGTTTTTGCGGTTGTTGGTGCTCTTACTGGGGTCACCATCGTCATCTCCATTAATAAAAATTAACCGTGCGTATGGGACATAGCCCGGCTTTTGGCAAATGTCATATGAAGGTTGTGTGACAACTTCGTTAATTTTTGGCGGTGGGGGGCCGGATAGTGTGGCACCCCCTCGAATCCGCTAAGAGGCGGATTCGGTTCCCCCGCGAGCGTGGACACGATGCCCTACGCTAATTCGGCAAATGCAGCATGGTCGAGGCGTAGGGCGGGCTGTCTTTAACGCGGGAGGAGCCGAGGGTTGCCGCCCAGCTGACAATCGCGTAACGGATGCCGCTCGTGGTGGGCAGGGCCGCATGCAGGTAACGGTGGTCGGACGGGAAGGCAATCAACATGCCGGTTTTTGGCTTAATCGCGTAACCGAACTTCTCCAGGCTGATCGAGCCGCCCTCATACTCCTCGTTGAGGTACAGCAGGCAGCTGATATCGCGGTCGAGCGAGCGCATCCAGAGCTTGGTTTTCGGGCTTAGATGCTCGGCATCCGCATGCGCGTTGTATTTGCCGCCCGCGGGATAGCGCAGGATTTGCGGGCGTTCGAACCATTCGAACGTCACGCCGTAATAGGGGGCGAGGCGGTTCCAGTGAATATCCATGAAGGTGCTGATAACGTCGGACGCAATGGTGTTGATCGATACATGCTCGGTAATCCGGCCTTCGGAGGCTTTGGTGGCGACTTTACCGCTGGTCGAAGCGTCATGGTCGACCACTTTAAGCTGGGTGCCGGCGATACGGTCCGCCTGATCGCAGAAATACTTGCAAACAGCGGGCGGCATGTAGTTTTCGACGACGAGCACGCCGGGCGGTACGCCGTCCGTTAGGATGCGCGGTTTGGGCGCGGTGGCTGCTTCCTTCGCATATTTATCGGCGACCAGGTGCGGGATGAAAATCGGCCGGGAAAGAATATCGGTCGAGGCTGGCTTGAAATGATGCACGCCGTCCATCGAGAAAGTGGAAGGGCGGGGCGAGCGACCGGTTTTTTGCGGCGCGGTAGTATATTCTTTTGCCGACTCTTCGTGTTTTTCCATGGGAGCGGCGGCAGGCTTGGTGGCGGGTACTTCCGGCTTGGCGGCAGGTGTGTTACGGTACTTACTTAAATTCGCCACGAAGCCTGCGGTCAATGCCCGCTGCGTGACTTCGCGTGCGGCGAAATGGATACCGCAGAAAGCGGCGAATTCATCCGGCGAGCGTGCTTCACCATGGCCGTAAAGGTCGATATCGGTGAGCGCGGCTTCGCTCGAGGCGAGTTGCACGCCGAGCAAATGGTCGCAGCGTTCGCGCCCACGCCGGTTATACTCGCCCCACCCCGGATTATCCTGCCAGTGTTTGTGGCGCGGGAAAGGGGTCGGCGTCGCATCGTACAGGTGATAGGCGACGAAAGCCGACGGATGATACACGTCCCAGCCATGGGTGAACAATCGGGCGGAGAGGCACATCTCCTCCTGCTCGAAATAGAGATGCGGATCGTACGGCACTTCCTTGATGAGCGCCGCCTTGGCGAAAAGGAGTCCGGGAGCGGCAAAGGCGCCGCGCAGCGGGTTTTCCGGCGCGACGTCGAGCAACTCGCCACGCACGCGGATATCGCCGCCCTGGGTGGGGTAATGTGCGCGCAGTACGGTTAGTTTACCTGCGGTGTCGGGCACATCCGGCAGCGTGTATTTCGGCGGCAGATGGGTAATCACCGATTTTGCCGAAGTGCATTCGGAAAGCTGCTTGATAAGCAATGCGTCCCAGCCTTTGACGAAGCGCATATGGCTATCGATCATCAGCACGTAATCTTCGCCTTTATAGAGTTTTTGCGCCTGATGCTTGGCCCAGCTGGCGCCCTGACTTTCTTCCGTGGTGGCGGCGTGGATGCGCACCTGTTTCATGATGTCTTTGGGAATATCAAGCGTCGGCTTGTCTTCACCCAGCTTATATTGCCAGCAAACACCGGCAAATACGCGTTCCGGGTGGGCGGCCTTGGCGAACAGGTCCTTTAACGTAGGCACCAGTTCCGGGTCACGGTAGGCAGGGATTTGGACAAATATGCTTGCGGTTTGTGCCATGTTCTTTGACTTCGTAATGAACTTCGTTAAATTACTTCGCGGAATTGCTGTGAGCACCAACCACATTTAATGACAGGTTTCAAGGGTAACATGGGATTGTTCAGTAAGAAAAAACCTAGGATTTTTGTCCAGATTGCCGCTTACCGCGATCCGGAGACCCAATGGACGGTGAAGGATTTATTCGAAAAAGCCATGCATCCGGAGCGCGTGTCTGTTGGCATCTGCTGGCAGTTCGACAAGGAAGCGGACACGCATTGTTTCGAAGTGCCGTATCCACGGCCCAAACAGGTGCGGGTCAAAAAATTCCACTACGAGGACAGTCTTGGTGCTGGCTGGGCGCGCAGCACCGCCCAGAGCCTCTGCAGGGACGAAGAATACACGTTGATGCTCGACGGCCATATGCGTTTTGTGGAGGGCTGGGACGAAAAGCTTATCCATATGCTCGAACGCTGCGCCACAAAGCCCGCGGTGCTTTCCACCTCGCTTCCCGACTACAAACTCCCGAACGATCTGCAAAATGTGGAGGGCAAACTCACCTATACCCACATTCACCATCTCGGTGATGAAAACGATCCGCAGCTGATCCATGCCCATGGCGGTGTTTGCGACGCCAGCGAGCACAGCGATGGCCCATTCCCCGGCGCTTATATCATCGGCAATTTCGTGTTCACGCGCAGCAAGGTCTTCCAGAAAATCCCGATCGATCCGAACATCTTCTTTTATTGCGACGAGATATGTTACTCGGCGCGTCTGTTCACCCACGGGGTGGATATGTACCAACCGGATGAAATCGTCGTGTACCATCAATGGGACAGGAACGCGACCAAGCGCGGCCAAGCCTATTACGGGCTGAAGGATCCACGCAACCAGCGATCGAAGAAGCGTGCCCTGCACCTGCTGGGCATTGCGGCGACGGATGATAAGGATGCGCTGCAGGATCTGGCGAAGTATGGTCTCGGTAGCAAACGCCCGTTGAGCGCCTACATGGAATTTCTCGGCGTTGATTTGAAGCAGCATACGGTCAGCAAGCATGCCGCTATCGGAAAATGGCCAGCGCCGCCGCCGGTGGGTGTCAAGGGTACGCCGAAGCTTCCCGAGAAAAAACCCGCCAAACGTGGCGGATTGTTCAGCAAACGCCCGACGATTTTTGTGCAGATCGCCAGCTATCGCGATTCCGAATGCCAGTGGACGGTGAAGGATTTATTCGAGAAAGCCGCGCATCCGGAGCGCATCTTCGTCGGCATCATGTGGCAGTATGACGAGGAGGAAGACAAGGATTGCTTCGTCGAGCCTAGCCCACGTCCGAAGCAAACGCGCATCCTGCGGGTGAAGGCGAGCGAGGCGCAAGGCCTGTGTTGGGCGCGCCATTACGCGCAGACATTGTACAAAGACGAAGACTACATGCTGCAGATCGACAGCCATATGCGCTTCACCGAAGGCTGGGACGAGATGATGATTAACGAGCTCGCCCGTTGCCCGAGCAGGAAGCCGGTGATCACCCAATATCCGCCGCCCTACGAGCAACCCAATGTGATACCGGAGAACCCCAAACTCTCCGTGCTGCTGACCAAACCGTTCGACGCCGAAGGTAATATCCGCGGCACCAGTTTGGTGCTGGAAACCGTGCCGGATGCGCCCTTGCGCGGGGCTTTTGTCGCCGGCGGCTACGTATTCGCCCGCGCCGAGATCATGATCGAAGTGCCGTACGATCCCTATATGTATTTCAACCAGGACGAAATCGCGCTCTCGCTGCGCTATTTCACCAAGGGCTGGGACGTGTATCACCCGACGATGGTCGCCATCTACCACCTCTACAAACGTGCGGGTGACGAAAAAACTAAAAAGCTGCTGCACTGGTCGAACGACAAAACATGGCGCCGCTTGCACGACCGCGCACACAAGCGTTTCCAGCACATGATCGGCACTGCCATCAGCACCGATCCCGACGTGTTGCTCGAAATCGATCACTACGGGTTGGGCACGCAGCGCACGGTCGCTGATTTCGAGGCGTTCGTCGGCGTTGATTTCGCCAAACGGATCGCCAGCGAACGTTCCATCAAAGGCCATTTCATCCACGACATTGAGATATGGAAAAATCTGCCGCAGGCGCCCAAGCCAGAAGCCCAGCCTGTCCAGCAGGCGTCCAGGGCCGTGGCGGCTGAATCGGGCGCCCTCAAGGCTGCTCCGGTCGCCTCCTCCGGCGCCCTGCCGCCTGTGCCCAAAGCCACGGTGGTACGCGATAAACTTACGCCGCTTGGGTTAGGCAACGGGATACCGCCGTTTATCCTGCCCGATAGTGAGGGCAAGCCGCGCGAAATCCAGAACTATGGCGGCAAACGCACGGCGATATTCCTGCTGCCGGTCGATTTTCCTGACTATCTCGACCTGTTTTTTTCCTACTACAACGAGCGTAAAGAGCGTTTCGACAAAACCGACTGCCAGCCGGTGTTCATTATCATGGGCACGCAGGAGGATGCGGCGCGCGTCAAAGAGAAATACAAAATCACCCGCTCCGTCTGGCACGATGAGAAGGGTGCGTTGCATGCGGCGTTGGGGTTGGAGCATGGGCGCATGCAGCCGATGAATGTCATCATCAACGCCAATCAGCGCATCACGGGCATGTTCATGGACAGGAACGGCGCCAACAATCTCGGCGATTTCCTGCGCACGCTGGAGGCGCAACCGGTGTCAAACAAATCCTTCCTCATGACCGAAATCCACCCGCCGGTGCTGATGGTGCCGGAGGTGATTCCTGCCTCCATGCGCGCCGAGCTGATCGATTACTGGAGAACCGGCAAGCAGTATCAGGGCACGGTGGGCGTGGGCGAGAACACCAAGGTAAAGCTCGAGGGCAAACGGCGCGTGGATACCGATATCCACGACAAAGGCTTGCTGGCACGTATCGACAACCAGATGGCCAAAACCGTGTTGCCCGAGCTGCGCAAAGTCGGGGCATTTGAAGCGATGTATCGCGACCTCTACAAAATCGGCCGCTACCATGCGGACGATGCGGGTTATTACACCCAGCATCGCGATACCGGGGTGAAGGAACTCGCCCATCGCCGCTATTCGCTGAGTATCGCGCTGACCGACGATTACGACGGCGGCACGCTGCATTTCCCCGAATATAGCGGCATGCATTATAAAATGAACGCCGGTTCAGCGATCCTGTTCCCCTCGGCGCTGCTGCACGGCGTCACGCCCGTCACGCGTGGCGAGCGTTATGTCATGGTGTCGTTCCTCCACGGGCCGCTTGAGGAAGCCTATCGCAAACGCCGCATCCAGGAGGAAGGCAAGGAGTATACCGACGTGCGCGTATCCAGCCTCGTCGAGCCGCGCTACCCCGATCTTCCCTACAGCCCCGCCCTTTACACCAGCTCCATCATCACGCGGGTGATCGATGAGGATGGGTAGGGGTTTAGGCGACCTTAATCTGGCGAGCATTGCCAACCATGGCCACCACAGGATACAAGGCCTGTGGCTGCGTGTTCTGTTCTGGCTGCGTGCTGGCAATGGGCGTAGAGAGTGTCAACTGCGCCACGGCCTGTTTAACCACATCTGGCTGATGCTCGGTACGGCGACTGTTCTGCCTGTTTTCGTTAATCGCGCCCCTTAGCTCGGTCTCCAGCGCCTCAATTGGCTCAAGTACACCATTGAGCAAGTCAGACATGTTATTCACCCATGATCTGGCCTCTTGATTGCCGATATTCGCGCTTTGCCCATTTAACGCGGTCAATTCCCGGGCCTGCTGCACAAGGAAGTTTTTTGCAGTCGCCACCTTTTCCAACGCATCGGGTTTGACATTGCCATTCTGGAAATTCTGCTCGACGGTTGTGAGGTCCGTAAGGTATTTTTCGCGCAGGTAGGCTTTCTGTACGGAAGTGTTGGCAAATTGCATGTTGTTAATGACGGCCAAGACACCATCAATCAACTTCAGCGCACCAGCCTTATCCGGATTATCGGGCTGATCGTGCGTGACTTGACGGGTAGCGATAAGCGTCTTCTTCACCTCTGCCAAATGCTTCATTTCCTGCGTATCAAGCGGCTGTCCCGCATGCGGTGGTGTGCCTGCCATTCTCTCCTGCATGGCTCTTACCCACGCCACATTCTCTTTAAGGGGTTTCACATAATACTGATTCACATCTCGTTTCAGTCGCTCGTCGAGCTTGCTGTACACAACGATTCGGTCTCCGATTGCAGCGCCAGCAACTGCACTGCCAACAATCACTCCTGCGCGCGCATAGGGATGTGGAACGCCCGCAGATAGTCTGCCACCAATGGTGCCACCCGAGATGGCGCCACCAATGGCACCAAGGTCATAAGCCATTCCGGCACCATCGTTGCGCAAGAAATCGTTGATCACCAACGCGCCGCCGACCACCAGGCCACCGGCGGCTGCAAAACCGGTCGCGATACGTTGCCCTACGGGGCCACCTGCTTTCAATATGACCGCCAGATCGGCAACGGAGTTGACAGCAGCGCCACCCCAGAAAGCTTGTGCGGTGACATCGCGTCCGTTGTCGCGTGAAAGTTCGGTCGCCATGGTGCCGCCGCGTTGAATGACCAGAAGTGCGGTCAGCGCGAAGCTGATGCTGGAAGTTGCAACCGCAAGTTTTCCCATATTCTCCAAGGCCAGACCAGGTACGTTTTCACCCAGATGGTGTACCGTGAGCACGCCGTTTGTGAGCGTTCCCACCCGGACGTTACGTCCCACGCCGCTGGTTTTGAGTGGCTTGCCGTCGCTACCACGCATTTCTCGTGTGGCTTGTTCCCGGCTCATGGCGTCGATTACCTTGCCATCTCGATCCACGAAGATCAGGGCGCCGTCCTCAAATGTCGTGGGCACCATTGAAGTACCCGACGCGCCATTATTATGCGGCACATCCACGGTCACCTTGCCATGGACGAACACCGCCCGTTGTTTTACGTCCGTATACTCGTTGAAGTATACAACACCAGCTTTTGGTTTCAGCGGATCGATCTGGTCTCCGGTATCTGCCGAAACAAAATAATAGGGATTACCACGTAGGCCAAGGAGGCGAGAGATTCGTTCACTCCACGGACGGTGAGAGTCTGTGCCGATGTGCGCGGCTTTCGCGCCCAAGCCTTTCGTGCCAGAATCAAGACCAAGGGTTCGACATGCGCTGTAATCCAGGTTCTCGTTGGCAGGTGTTCTCACCCATTTCAGTAAGGCGTCGACTTGTTCAACCGTTGGTTTTCCATTCGGCGCTATCCGGGAAATCATTTTCCTGACCTGCTGCTCCTCTGCCGAAGAAAGCCCCCAAATTTCAATAGCAGTGTTGCCATTCGCAACGACTGAACCGCCGCCGTAATCTTTCGTCGACCAGTGGATGATCTTGGGTTTTTTGGTGTGGGGATCGACATCTTTCGGTACGGGGATGAAGAAAACTCTATTCTGCTGGCCTATGCTGATGTCGCGAAAAATGACGATGCCCGCCCCTTGGATCTTCGTGCCTATCTTGGTAATCGGTGTGGATGCCGCTGACTGATCATTATTGGCCATAATAACCCCCATCTATTAGTGATTTACTTGTTGGCTATTTACAATAACAGGATCGAATTGTTTATGTGATAGCAGAAGAAAGGGTTAATCTCACGGAGAGATTTGTGAACTTTTTGTGACAACGATAGTAAACGGAGGATATTCGCTATAGCCAAAGCAAAAACTATTGTGAATCGTCAAAACAGTTGCTACCAGTTGCGACCCTGCGGAGGGGTGGCCGAGTGGCTGAAGGCGGCAGATTGCTAATCTGTTATACGGTTAACTCCGTATCGTGAGTTCGAATCTCATCTCCTCCGCCATCTCCCCGCCATTTTACAGCCGACTACTCCCCGCCCGGATCCGTTCCAGCACCAGCAGGATATAGACCAGCATGACATAGGCGAAGAGTAGTTCCTGAATCTCGCTGGGGCGGATGCGCATCCAGGCCACATCGAGCGTCACCAGCGATTTATTGATGCGCTCCGGCCATGAGGCGAGTGCGGCCGCGAGCGAGACCAGCAGCATGCGCTTATCCGGCCATAGGATCTCGGGCACGAAGCGGCTGGTGAGGCGTTTGGGCACCTGCCAGCCGAGCG
>JANNSK010000097.1:0-78042 GCA_031402515.1 Alphaproteobacteria bacterium
AAATGTCAAAAAATCTTCAAACTGCTGTGATTTTATTTCGGCTACTATTACCTTACGATTTTACCGTACCGTTTACAGGTGCACACTATGGCCGACCAGACTAAAGTTACCCCCCCCCCCCCTCCCCGCAGCTGTAGCAGCAAATAATCAACCTGCGCCCGAGGCGCAAAAACCCTACATCGGTCGCATAGCTGGCATAGTTGGCGGCGGCCTCGTTGGCGGCTTGCTCGGGGGTTCGGCTGGCGGCATTGCCGGGGGTGCGGCAACCTGCGCTGGGGGAGCCGCCCTAACTTACGTGGGCTTTACCGCGATAGGGGACCAAGCCGGTCTTCCGAGGGCAGTGAGCGTCCCCATTGGCGCCCTGGCCAGCGTGGGTACTTGTGTGTTGGCTTTTCCTGTGGGCGCCACGGGCGGCGCAGCCGGCGGCGCATTTCTTGGCGCCACGGGCGGCGCAGCCGTAGGTTATGGCGCAGGCAACCTTATCGACGAAGATCTTGCAACGCCGGCCACCCCCAACGCTGCTCCAGCTCCCCAGAAGCAGCGCTCGAAATAAGGGCGCTACTTATTCATCCGCTCGAAGAATTCCTCGTTGGACTTGGTTTCCTTCATTTTATCGAGAAGGAACTCCATCGCATCCATCGGCCCCATGGGGTTCAGAATTTTGCGTAACATCCAGACTTTGGCCAGCTCGCCTTTTTCGTACAGCAGCTCTTCCTTACGCGTGCCGGACTTGGTGATATCCATCGCCGGGTAAATGCGCTTGTCGGACATTTTGCGGTCGAGAATAATCTCGGAGTTACCCGTACCTTTGAATTCCTCGAAGATCACCTCATCCATCCGCGAGCCGGTCTCGATCAGTGCCGTGCCGATAATGGTGAGTGATCCGCCAAATTCGATATTTCGCGCCGCGCCAAAGAAGCGTTTGGGGCGCTGCAGCGCGTTGGCGTCCACACCGCCGGTCAATACCTTGCCCGATGATGGCACAACCGTGTTGTAAGCCCGCGCCAGACGCGTGATGGAATCGAGCAGGATGATAACGTCTTTCTTATGCTCCACGAGGCGCTTGGCTTTCTCGATGACCATTTCAGCGAGCGCGACGTGGCGCGTTGCCGGCTCATCGAAGGTGCTCGACACCACTTCGCCCTTCACACTGCGCGCCATGTCGGTCACCTCCTCGGGCCGCTCGTCGACGAGCAGCACGATCAGGTAACATTCGGGATGGTTGGCCGTGATGGAATGGGCAATGCTTTGCAGCATCATCGTTTTGCCGGTGCGCGGCGGGGCGACGACCAGCGTACGCTGGCCCTTGCCCTGCGGCACGATAAGGTCGATCACCCGCTTGGTGAATTCTTCCTTCTTCTTGGGATCCATGAATTCCATTTTGAGGCGTTGCTCCGGATAGAGCGGCGTCAAATTGTCGAAGTTCACCCGGTGACGCAGATTCTCGGTCGGCTCGAAATTCACCGATTTCACTTCCGTCAGCGCGAAGTAGCGCTCGGCGTCTTTCGGCGCGCGGATGACGCCCTCGACCGTATCGCCAGTGCGCAGGCCGAGCTTCTTGATGATGCTTGGGGTGACGTAAATATCGTCAGGGCCGGCGAGATAGTTGGCTTCCGGGTAGCGCAAAAATCCAAACCCGTCCTGCAGTACCTCGACCACGCCGGCGCCGATAAGCTCCTGGCCCTCGTCGGCGCGGCGCTTCAGGATGGCGAACACCATTTCCTGCTTGAGCAGCGAGCTCGCATTTTCGATCCCGGCTTTTTCAGCCATGGCGAGAAGTTCGTCGGGTTTCAGGCGCTTGAGTTCTTGCAGTTTCATGATGTGCTCGGAAATAGTGGTGACGGGGAGGGGGAATAAAATCGGGGAATGTCTTTTGGAAAGTGCTGCGTTGCTCTGGAACGAGCCGCTGCTTTGTCGAGTATTGGCGGAATATAGGGGTTTTTTGCGCCCCGTCAAGTGTTTGGCGATTTTTTGTGGATATTAGAAGGGTTTAAGCACGAATCGCCATTGCCCCCAACTTCCCCGACATTCCAGTAAGCCATTGATATTATTAGTCTTATTATTGTTTTAGCGGGCCGCCCTTGCTGCCGGGCTTGCGCGAATCGGGTGGGCAATTGGGCGAAAAATAAAGCGGGTAATCGATGTCCTCTGCTTTGGGATTGGGCAATCTGGAGACCGCATCGGGAAACACCCGAATGTTTTTCACTGTACCAGCGAATCCATTTTTTTGCTGAATAATGGTTAGCATTTCATCCAGATCATTTCGCAATTGTGTATGGCCGGATCCACGAAAAACGACTGCCTTTTCCGGTTCGCCGGTTTTCTCATTCCGCGCCGTGCGCGTCATAAACTCTGCTGAGTCAGCATCGCGCTTCCTGCTTAATTTGGCAAAATCTTTCTTAAATGGCAACTCCTGGGCATCGGCAATAGCTTCCAAATCGGGGGTGACTTTTTCATCTCGTGCCCTTTTTTCCGCAGCTTTTCTCAGTTCAGGATACTTTGCCCAAACCTCTTCGTAATCGGCACTCGTCCTGTGATCGGAAGCCCAGATTTTTATCCCGGCATCCCGGCATGCCTCCATGAGCTGAACAAATGTTTCAGCCCTTACTCGCTCTTTTTCTTTGTCATTGCCAAAGAATGCGAGCTTGTTTTTGTTCGCAAAGAAGTCCACGAACCGCTCTCTCGGCGGGGCGCCTTCGAGAAAAACATCGAACGCATTCTGAAGGCCTTTTCTATCTACGGAATATTCCACAAAGAGATGTTTCACGCCATTTTCTTTTAATGTCGGAATCAGGGCGATGAGGCCTTCGAGATATAAATCATCCGAATGCTCGTTGTCCTGGATCGAAATGAACTGATTGTTCTTTAACGCCTCGCCTACATTTTTCCCGGCGTCGATCAGGGTGGGTTTACATTGTGCGGCGGGCGGTTTGACCATGGCCCCATAGTAGCACAGGATGTGTTAATATCTGGTAAACTGGCCTGCGATTAGAACGGCTTAATCACGACCAGCACCACAATGCCCACAAACACGGCCGTCACCATCTCATTGATTATTTTATAGAATCTGGCGGGGCGGGAGCGTTCGTCCTTGGCGAGTTTGCGCCGTGTACGGGCGAAATAGGCGTGTAGCAGCTGCATGCCGATAAGCAGGGCGAACTTGGCGTCGAACCAGTGATAGGGCCTGCCGAAGCTGATTTGCACGCCGAGCCATATGCCGAAAATCCACGTCGAGATCATCGCCGGGTTGATGATGATGCGCAGCAGGCGCCGCTCCATGATTTTAAATTGCTCGGACATCGGCGAGCCTACCGGCGCTTCCACATGATAGGCGAACAGGCGCGGCAAATAGAACATCCCCGCCATCCAGGCGGTGAAGGAGATGATGTGGAGCGTGAGGGCTAGGTGGTACATGTGGGGTGTTGGTTGTTAGTTGTTTGTTGTTAGTTATTCCAACAACCAACAACTAACAACCAACAACTACTAACGACAAGGACATTGTTTCCATCGTTTCTCACATATCCGTTTGCCAAGATGCGAGGTGAGCTTGGCTTCGCCGTCCATGTTCAAACACAAATCGGCGAGCGCCGCAATGAAATGCGCCGAGGCGGAAAGGGTGGGCACGCGGTAATAGCGGTCGATGCCGTGCGCGTGCGCGAGGTCGGCATATTCAATGTCGAGCTCGACCAGTGTTTCGGAATGTTCCGACACAAAGGCGATGGGCACCAGCACGATGGGGGTTTTGTCTTTGGCGGCGCGGAGAATTTCGTCTTTCGTCGAAGGGCCAATCCATTTCAAGGGGCCGACACGGCTTTGATAGCAGTTCACATAATCAAGATTGGGCAAATGAAGCGCTTTCACCACCGCTTGCGTCGTCGCCTCGATCTGCGCCTGATACGGATCGCCGCGCTTGATGATTTTCTCCGGCAGCCCGTGGGCGGAAAACAACACGCGCGGATTGCCATAGCGTGCCGCCTCCTCGACATAGGTGGCGATGAGCTGCGCATGGGCGGTGACGAATTGCCCCGCCGTCGGGTAGCAACAGATGCTGCTCGTAGGAATGCTTAATCCGATCGTTTCCGCGACGCGCGCCCATTCTTTGAGGAATGAGCCGGTGGTCGTGGTCGAGAATTGTGGGTAGAGCGGCAGCAGGATGATATGGTCCGGCGCATAGGCTTTCACCTGTTTGGCAACTTCTTCAGCGAACGGGTGCCAATAGCGCATGGCGAAAAAAACCTTAGTCTCGCCATGCCCGGCAAGCGCAAGCTCCAGTGCTTTGGCTTGCACTTCGGTATTCTCGACAATGGGCGATTTACCGCCCAGTTCCTCGTAAATTTTCTGTGCTTCTGGCGCCCGCCGCCTGGAAATGAAGGAGGCGAGGGGCCGGCGAAAGAATTTTGGTAAACCGATAATCGCCGGATCGTTAAACAGATTAAATAAAAACGGTTGAACGGATTGGGGGCCGTCGGGTCCGCCGAGATTGAACAGCACCACGGCGGTTTTGTTATGCGGAGAAATAACGCTCATGCGCGTTTAGCCTGACGCAGGTAATCGCACACCGCCGCCACGTTCTCAATCGGCGTATGTGGCAACATGCCATGACCATAGTTAAATATGGCGGGCGACTTGCCTAGCATTTTTAAAATCTGCTCGGTTTGTCTGAGTGCGGACGCTTTATCATTTGCCATCAACTCAGGATCAAGATTTCCCTGCACCGCTTGCTTATCGTGGGCGCGGCAAGAAATCGCATAAACCATATCGGTTTCCTGATCGACCCCGATGCAGTCGATGCCGGTCTTTGCATAATCCTTGAGATATTTTCCCGCACCTCTGGCAAAACCAATAATGGGGATATCCGGGTGTGATTTTTTCAATGCGGCAACAATCTTCGTTGTGGGCGCTATTACCCATTGCTTGAATTGGGGTTCGGATAGTAATCCCGCCCAGCTATCGAAAAGCTGGATGGCTTCCGCCCCTGAATCGATTTGTTTTTGTAAGTAGGTAATGGTGGAGGTGACAAGTTTGTCAATAATCCTCTGCATCAAAACTGGCTGGTCGTTGGCATAGGCAATCGCATGTTTAAATTCCTTGCTCTTGTTACGCGGACCTTCCAGCATGTAACAGGCAACGGTCCATGGGGATCCGGCAAATCCGATCAAAGCCACATCCTCCGGTAATTGCTTTTTGACTAACCGTATCGTTTCAAAAATCGGAGAAAGTTTTTTGATATCGAAACTAAGCGCGTCGATATGCTCTTTGCATCCAACTTGCTGCACTACCGGTCCTTCGCCTTCTTCAAACCTGACTTCAACACCGAGTGCATGAGGGATAACCAAAATATCTGAAAATAAGATGGCCCCATCCATATGGAAACGCTTGATAGGCTGGAGTGTCACTTCCGATGCTTTCTCTGGCGTAAAGCACAGATCCAAAAATCCGGCGGAAGAAGCTCTTAGGCTTCGATACTCCGGTAAGTACCTGCCAGCCTGACGCATAAACCAGAACGGTACCCGTTCGGTCTGCTTGCCTCGCAACGCTTCGAGCAAAATTTTATTCATTCTACTTCTTATCTAATTTAAATAAACTTTAGGGTAGTAGTAGTTGGACCATACAATATCGGTAATTCCCGCAAGCACGAACAGTACCCCGAGATTTGTCTGGCCAACCTACGGAGCCATCTTCTGTATACCGTTTGTGTATAGGGGAACACAACCCATGAAAAAACGAAAAGAAATCCATGGCGTTGAAACCCGGGAAAGGAATTCTATCCCCATATTTCTTGAGCCACTCGCAAAATCCATACCGCTATGGATAACCACCCCCTACAAACCGCGACAGGAAACTAGCAACTTCTCCGTTTTCTGATTATGTGTGGGTAAGTCTGATTTCATCCCGAGCATTACCCACAATGAAAAAATTCCACCTGCATCTTGTTTCCGACTCTACCGGCGAAACCGTGGCGAGCGTTTCACGCGCCGCGCTGGCGCAGTTTGATAAGGTCGAACCCGAAGAGCATGTCTGGTCGCTCATCCGCACCCAGGGGCAACTCGAAAAACTTATCGCCAGCTTGGACACCAACCCCGGCGTGGTCATGTTTACGCTGGTGAATCCGGAAATGCGCGAGACGCTGCGCAAAGCCTGCGATACGCGGCGGCTTCCCTGTATTCCTGTGCTCGGCCATGTCATCCGCGAACTGTCGGGCTATCTTGGTGAGGAAGCTTCAGGCACGCCCGCCGCGCAGTACGAAATGAGTGAGGATTATTTCGCCCGTATCGATGCCATCAACTTCGCCCTCGCCCATGATGACGGGCAGGCGACGTGGGAGCTCGAGGAGGCGGATGTGGTGATTGTCGGCGTCTCGCGCACATCGAAATCGCCAACCTGCGTCTATCTCGCTTACCGTGGGCTCAAGGCCGCCAACGTGCCGTTCGTACCCAATGTTGAATTGCCCGAAGGGCTGATGCATCTGAGGCAGCCGCTGATTGTGGGACTCACGATTTCCGGCGAACGGCTGGTCGATATCCGCACCACGCGCCTGGCCGCCATGAATCAGGATGCGGCGACCGATTATATCCATGAAGATAAAGTGAAAGAGGAAATCGAAGCCTCGAAAAAAATCTTCCGCCAGCATAACTGGCCGGTGATCGATGTCACTCGCCGCTCGGTCGAGGAAACCGCGACGCTGATTATCCAGTACCGCCAGCGGCAAATCGAAAAACGCAGGGGTGGGGATGCGACGAAAGAGTAGCCGTCATTGCGAGTCCCGCAACAAGTACGGGGCAAACTCCGCGAAGCAATCTCAGTCTCCGTCATCCTCGGGTTTATCCCGAGGATCCATCTCAGCGTGGATGCTCGCAATAAATGCGAGCATGACGGCGTCTGTGACTGTATCTGCTTTGCGGAGTTTGCTCCATCGAACGTCGGTGCTCGCAATGACAAGGAGAGAGCGGTGAGTGCCAAACGCACAGGGCTCATTGGCTGGCCGGTGGCCCACTCGCTGTCGCCAGCGATTCACAGCTATTGGCTGAAACAATATGGTATCGACGGCAGTTATGAATTGTTTCCCTGCGAGCCGCACGATTTAAAAAGAACGGTCGAAAAAATCCGCGCGGAAAAAGTCAGTGGATTCAACATCACCGTGCCGCATAAGGAGACCGTCATCCCCCATCTCGACGCGCTGGATAACGTATCGCGCAAAATCGGCGCGGTGAATACGGTGGTCGCGGTGGACGGCAGACTCTTCGGCACCAATACGGATGCCTACGGATTCATGGCCAACCTGAAGGAGGGCGTTGCCGATATCGTGCCGCATCTCGAAAAAGTGGTGTTGCTCGGCGCGGGCGGCGCGGCGCGGGCGGCAATCGTCGCGCTCAAAGATGCGGGGGCAAAAAATATCACCATCCTTAACCGCACCCACGACACCGCAAAAATTTTGGCGGAAGAATTCGGCGTCGAAAGCGATGCATGGGAAACTCGCGAAAAATCGTTAGATGGCGCAAGCTTACTGGTGAATACGACCAGCCTCGGCATGGGCGGCAGCCCACCGCTTGAAATATCACTCGATGCGCTGCCGAAGTCAGCTTTGGTGCATGACATCGTCTATGCGCCGCTTGAAACGGAACTCCTCAAAAACGCCCGCGCCCGCGGCAACAAAACAATCGATGGGCTCGGCATGTTATTACACCAGGCCGCTGGCGCTTTCGCGTTATGGCACGAAATCAGCCCGGAGGTGACAGACGCGTTGCGGGCGCATATACTAAACGCATCATGAAAATCATCGGCATCACGGGCGGTATTGCGAGTGGGAAAACCACCGTCGCCCATATGTTCGCGGCACACGGATTCGTGCATCTCGATTCGGATTTCATTGTGCATCGGCTGATGCGCGAGGATAAGGAAATCATTGCCGATATCTCCCGCCTTTTTCCTTCAAGCCTTGTTGGAGGCGAAATTAGCCGCCGGGTGTTATCCGAAATCGTAAGCAAGGATGAAACCGCCCTGCCCAAACTGGAATCGATTATCCACCCGCGCGTGGCGGCGGAGGAAAGCGGGGTCATCGAAGCTCTGCGTAGGAAAAACAGCAAGGGCGTGGTGCTCGACATCCCGCTTTTATTCGAAACCGGCGCGGAGAAACGCTGCGACGTAGTGATCGTTGTCCATGTGCCGACGGAAGTCGCCCGCAAGCGAGCTTTCACCCGCCCCGGCATGACGGAGGCAAAATGGGATCGCTTAACCCGCCGCCAGCTCGATGAGCGCGACCGTTGCCTGCGCGCCGACCACGTGATACCGACGGATACGAGCGAAGAAGAAACGCGACGTCATGTCGAGGCGTTGATACAGAAATGGGAATTGTTGGATGCGTGAGATTGTGCTCGATACCGAAACCACCGGGCTTGATCCCAATTCCGGCCATCGCGTGGTCGAAATCGGCTGTATTGAGCTCATCAACCACGTCAAAACCGGCAATTATTTTCACAGTTACCTCAATCCCGAACGCGAAATGCCAAAGGAAGCCGAACAGATTCACGGCATTTCCACGGAATTCCTCAAGGACAAACCGTTATTTCGCATCGTCGCTGGCTCCTTCCTCGAATTCATCGCCGACTCGCCACTCGTGATTCACAATGCCGCGTTCGATTTGAAATTCCTCAATGCCGAGCTCGATACGCTCGGGCTTTCATTGATTCCCAGTGAACGTGCGATCGACACGGTGTTCATCGCCCGCCAGAAATTCCCCGGCCAGCCCGCCAATCTCGACGCGCTGTGTCGTAGGTTTTCTATCGATATCAGTGCCCGCACCAAACACGGCGCGTTGCTTGATGCGGAGCTGTTGGCGGAAGTCTATCTCGAGTTGCGCGGCGGACGGCAATCGAGCTTGGGCCTGGCCGCAACGGCTGAAAACAGTGCATCGGATATTACCTTTTCCGGTCATACGGATATTCCGCACCGCCAGTTCCCGCCGAGCTTAGAGGAGCAGGCGGCGCACGAAACCATGCTGGAGAAAATCAAAAACCCGCTGTGGAAAATCGCCTAGGCGCCACCAGCGGTGGGAGCGGCAGGCTGCGCGCGCTGCTGGCGATAAAGCGTCATAAAATCAACGGGTTCGAGTTGTAATGGCGGGAATCCGCCGTCGCGTGTGACATCGGCGATGACGCGGCGCGCGAAGGGGTAAATCAGCTGCGCGCCCTGAATGAAAATCGCCTGTTCGATGGACTCAGCCGGGATGTTCTGTAGTTCAAAAACGCCGGCATAGGAAAGGTCGCCGAGGAAAATAGTGACTTTATCCGTGGTGGCGCGCACACCAATTTTCAGGGTGAGCTCGAATACGAACTCGTCCAGCCGCTGGGCGGCCAGCCCAACATTGACGTCCATCGTGGGCGCTTCGCGCAGCGAAAAGAGGCTGGCCGGCGCCCGCGGATTTTCAAACGAAAGGTCCTTGATATACTGGGCGCGCAGGAGAATCGACGGGCCTGTTTTAGGGTCGGCGCCGGGGGTAGGAAAATCATTATCTGCCATAGGGAATCCTTGTTATTTGCTTGCCGCCTGTCTATATCAGCAGCGTGTGGCGGTCAAAGTTTTTCCGTCGCTTCAGTATCCGAGGAGTGGTTTTTGGAAAGTTTCCCCTACGGCGACATTATCGTAATCGCGGCGGTTGCGGCGTTTATCGTCCTGCGCTACCGCGCCATGCTCGGCGAAAAAAGCGGGCGGGATGTCGAGGGCGCACGTCCCAAACCGCTTGAGGAATACGAGCGCATTATCCAGCTGCCCGCCCACGAGGCCAAGCAGGCTATCCGCAAGCAGCTCGAGACGCAAACCAAGGATTACGGCGCGCTTAATGACACATTTTCCGCCATGAAAGCGATTGACCGCGAATTCATCCCGGAAGAGTTTATTGAAGGTGCCCGCGCTGCCTATGAAATGATTATCGAAGCCTACAACAAGAGCGATGAGGAAACATTAGGCATGCTGCTCTCGCCCAAACTCTACGAAAGTTTTAAAGCCTCGCTCGCGGCGGACGAAAAAGCCGGACGCAAGGCGGATACCACGCTGGTCGCCATCGTAAAATCCGAAGTGTCAGAGGCCAAGCTGCGCGGCAATACAGCCACTGTTGCCGTCGATTTCCACAGTGAACAGGTGCAGCTGGTGCGCAATGCCGAGGGCAACATCACCGAGGGCGACGCCTCGCAGCAATCGGCGGTCGAGGATCGCTGGCTGTTCGAGCGGGACATGAGCAGCAATGACCCGAATTGGAAAATCATTGAAACCTAGATGGCATGTGACAAATGGCATGTGGCATGCGGTAAGATTCATCACGCGTGTCACCTGTCACCTACCACTTGTCGCTCTTATCCTCCTCGCGGGCTGCGAAGAGCCCACCGTGCTGCTTCCCAAGAGCTACGCCGAAATACCGGGCTGGCATCAGGACCGGCAATCAGAGGCCTACCGCTTGTTTGTCGATTCCTGCAAAGCGAGCGAATCGCGTGTGTTACCGTACCAGACGCGACGTCATGAACCCATCGGCGACTTTGACCGATGGAGTGAAGTCTGCAGTGCGGCCTACGGGTTTCCCAACCCCACCGACGCGGAAGCCCGCACTTTCTTCGAGCAAAAATTTGAACCGTTTCAGGTGACGACCGAATCAAAACCGCTGGGCCAAATCACCGGCTATTACGAGCCGCTGCTCTATGGCTCCATGGTAAGGCAAGGCAAATTCCAAACCCCGGCTTACGGCGTGCCGGACAACCTCACCCCCGGCATTCCTTACATGACGCGCGAGCAAATCGAATCGCGCGGGCTCGAAGGCCACGCCAAACCCCTGCTTTATGTGGATGACCCGGTGATGCTTTTCTTCCTGCATATCCAAGGTTCCGGCAAGGTGCGCCTGCCCGATGGCGCGCTCGTCACGCTGCAATATGCGGCGCAGAACGGCCATCCGTTTGTGCCCATCGGCAGGCTACTCAAGGAGTCGGGCGATCTTGAAGAAGCGTCGATGCAATCCATCCGCGACTGGCTGTATGCCAATCCCGACCGCGCGCGGGACGTGATGAACCAGAACCCTTCGTATATTTTCTTCAAGCTGACTTCGGGCGAGCAGATGGCAAAAGGTGCAATGGGCTTGCCGCTCACTTCGCTGCGTTCGGCGGCGATCGACGATGACCGCGCCGCCTACGGCGTGCCCACCTATATCGCCACCGAGCATTTCGATTTCTTCACCCGCGATCATCAGAAACTCGAACAGCTGTTTGTATCGCAGGATACAGGCGGCGCGCTGCATGGGCCGAACCGCATCGATATGTTCTTCGGGCGCGGCGAGGAGGCCGAATGGGAAGCCGGCCACCAGAATACGCGCGCGCTGGTATACTGGCTGCTGCCGAAAGCGCCGTCACCTCAAGAGGTTTCTGCGGTCGAACCTTCCGCCACCGCAGCAGAAGATCCGCGCGCTGTGTTGCCCTCTGCCATCCCGGCGGATGTGCCGCCCGCCGAATGAAGCGCCGCGAACCGACGCCAGAAGAGCGGCGCTTATGGCGCGAAGTCACCCAGCGCGACAAAAAATCTATCCCGGAAGATTTTAACTCCCCCCTTGAGGGGGAGCCCTATCACTCTGGCGATTCGGTGGGGGGAAAGGCGGTGAAGTTAGCCCCCCACGGCGTTGCCAGGGCAACGCCCGCTCCCCCTCAAGGGGGGAGCAAAAAAGAAGTTTCCTCCCGCGAAGCCAAACAGCTTTTTACAAAAATCGATGCCACGCTCGATTTGCATGGATTAACGCAGGATGAAGCCCATGAAAAATTGCTGCGATTCATCGCTGCCGCGCGTAAGTCAGGCAAGCGCCGCCTGCTCATTATTACCGGCAAAGGCAAGGGCATCCTGAAAAAATCATTACCGCTCTGGCTGGACTCGCCGAAACTGGCGGGCCAGATAGGCTCCATCGCCAGCGCCGGCCCAGAAAAAGGAGGCGAGGGGGCGCTCTATGTGTTACTAAAAAAACCCAAATGAGCCAAGAAAGCACAGTTCCCGAAACCCATATCCTTGTCGTTGATGACGATGACCGGCTGCGGGCGCTGCTCAAACAATATCTAAGCGAGAGCGGCTATTTTGTTTCAACCGCCGCCAACACGGCGGAGGCGGAAGAAATTTTACGCGCGTTCGCCGTCGACCTCATGGTGCTCGATGTGATGATGCCCAAGGAAACCGGGCTCGATTTTGCCGCGCGCCTGCGCGACCGCGACCGCGTGCCGCCCATCCTGTTGCTCACCGCGCGTGGCGAGGCGGAGGACCGCATTGAAGGGCTTGAAACGGGTGCGGCCGATTACCTCACCAAGCCCTTCACCCCGCGCGAACTGGTGTTGCGCATGGAGAACATCCTGCAACGTACGGCTGCGGCCAATCTCGGCCAACGCGTATTGACATTCGGCCCCTACCGCTTCGAGCTTGCCAGCGGCCGTCTGGTGGGCGACGGCACGCATATTTACCTGACATCGAGCGAAATGGATTGTTTGCGCATCCTCGCCGCCCGCGCGGGCACACCGGTCAGCCGGGAGAAAATCGCCGAGTTATCGGGCGATGTATCCAACGAGCGCTCAGTCGATGTGCAAATCAACCGTCTGCGCAAGAAAATCGAACCCAATCCCGGTAAGCCGATTTATATCCAGACCGTACGCCACGCGGGCTATGTACTCCATGCCGGGGTGGTGGCGTGAGAGTGCCCATTCGCATTCCCCGCCGAAAGCTAAACCCAAGACTGAAACGGTTTTTGCCGACGCGGCTGTTCGTGCGCGCCTTGCTGATTATTCTGGTGCCGATGGTGATTCTACAATTGTCGGTCGCCTATGTGTTTTATGCGCGGCACTGGTCGAGCATCAGCCGCAACATGTCGGCGGCGACGGCGGGTGATGTCGTTTTACTCACCCGCGAATATGAGCGAATCCTTTCCGAGTCCTCGGCGGAGGCGGCGCTTCGTCATGCGGTGCAGCTCGGACAAACGCTGGGTATTGAGGTAACGCACGATCCGGCCCCGAAGGAGGTCGTAAAAAAGGAGCCACGCCAAAGCGAATTCGGCGAATTGTTCGGCAGTCTTTCTGCCCGCCTCGATCACCCGTTTGTCGTCCGCTACTTGGCCCGCGGCGGCGAGGAGGTGGTGCGCGTTCGAGTGGCTGTGGCAAATGGCGCGCTCGATTTTCTGCTCAACAGCAAGCGGCTGGTTTCGACCACTACCTATATTTTCCTGTTCTGGATGGTGGGTTCAGCGGCGCTGCTGATGACCATCGCCGCCTTGTTCCTGCGCAACCAGATTCGGCCCATCGTGGCGCTCGCCCGCGCCGCCGAGCAATTCGGACTCGGCCAGGAGGTCGAGGGATTCAGCCCCAAAGGGGCGAGCGAAGTGCGGCGGGCGGCTTCGGCGTTCCTCTTGATGGCAGACCGTATTCGCCGCGCGGTGGCCAGCCGCACGGAAATGCTTGCGGGTATCTCGCACGACCTGCGCACACCGCTCACCCGCATGAAGCTCGAGCTGGAAATGGGCAAGGTGGACGACAAAACCCGCGCGGCGCTTACCACCGATATCGACGAAATGCGCCATATGATCGACGAATATCTCGACTTCGCCCGCGGTGATGCCGGTGAGGCCAGGGAGCCGTACGACATTGCCATATTGCTCAGTGAACTCACCGAATCCTACGCGCGGCAGGGACAGAACGTGCGCATCGGCGAATGCGCGCCTGCCGTGTTGATGATCCGGCCCAAGGCAATGCGCCGCGCCTTACAGAATCTCATCGAAAACGCCCTGCGTTACGGGACAGAAGCGCGGATATCGCTCGAGCAAAGTGTGGCCTATGTGCGGATCAAGGTCACCGATAAAGGCCCCGGCATTCATGAATCCGACTTCGAAACCGTGTTCAAGCCTTTCACGCGATTGGACCCTTCGCGCAATGCAGCGACCGGTGGGGTGGGGTTGGGATTATCCATCACCCGCGACATCGCCCAAAGCCATGGCGGTGAGATAACACTGGAGAATCAGAAGGATGCGTCGAATAAAATCATCGGCCTTGAAGTCACTTTAAGGCTACCCCGCGAAGTCACCCGTTAAGGGAATCTTTAGGATTTTTCAGTAGAATAGTGGGATGGCAAAAAACTTCAACTGGCGGGATTATATCACGCTTTCTCCCGACCTTTCGCCGGAGCAGGTTGCGGCCGTTACAAAGTCCCTCGATGACATCAGTAACTTCCTGGATGGCGAAGGGCAGGCGCTCATCAAGCTGGCATACGAAAGCACCTCCAAAAGAAACGGCGGCAAGAAAATAGAAATCCGCCGCACCAAAGATGAAGAGCGCCCGTGGGAAGAGGCGCGCAGTTTTTTCGATCCTGATACGGGTATCATGCAACTGGGTAACGGAATCGTTACTACCGATTCGCCGAATGATAAACAGCGCCTAAGCCTGACCGAAATGCTCGTGCATGAATTTTATCATGCGGCCGATGATTACAAAGATATTCTGGCCAAAACGGAAGAAACACTACTGCAGCTTGCGGGGCTTACACGGGATGACCCGCGCGCCGCGGGATTGCTGGCGCGCGCGCAAGATGATGCGACGAGCGATATTGGTAAAGTAAAAGCGATGGTCACGGCAATCCTTGAATATCCCGTGCGATTTGAAGACACGAAAGAAATAAGCGCCGAGGAGAAAAAATTACTCTATCGCCACCCGTTCGAAGAACGGGTCAAGGCACTGAAGGATGTGGGCATTATCTCACCACATGATGATCTCGAGAAAAAGCGCGGACTTCCCATTGAGCCCACGTGGCGCTTCGAGGAAGATGCTGCCCAGTACACCGACGCCCTCATGAGCAAGAATTATGGGCCCAATATTGTGCTGCGCGGGCGCTACGATAACGCCATAGCGAACCAACTGACCGAAGGGAAAGAGAATTATCTCGTACCGCCCCTCACTGGTGTGCGCTACGATAGTGCTGGGTTTGGGGCAGATCGCTATGTGGTGGAGGGTCTCGGCGAATTCCCGTCCCCGCCCCACGTGAAGCCCTCAGTGGCGGACCCGGCGTGTGGGAATGAGCGATAAAAAAAGCCCCGGGTTTTCCCGGGGCTTTCGTTACTTTATCACCAGCAAAATTAGTTCGCTTTTTTGCTCGGGCGAGCAGCGCCGTTGGTGGCGGATTTGCCGAAGCTCGTCAGCTCTTCCATCTGCTCGGTGGCGCGTTTGATCCACACGTCATAGGCTTCAAGGCCCGACTTGGTGGCGAGTTCGGTCACTTCGCGCAGGTTACCCAGCGAGGTTTCGAACAGGCGCTTAGCCAGATCCGCTTGCTTGGCGGTGTTGATTTCCGGCGAGCCGCCCACCAGTGAATCCTTGGTGGTTTTGAGGGCCTGCTCGACTTGCGCGCGGGCCAGTTCAACCTGACGGCGGGCAATGGTTTGCAGCCCTTCCGCAATGGTCTGGCCTGCGGCGGTAGCCGCTTCGGCGTTTTTGCGACCGTAGCTCATCGCGTTGCTCATATCGAATGAGCCCATTTGCGGGGCTTTATAGTCGCTCCAGAATTTCATCATATCCGAGTAGGGGTTCTGCGTAGCCATGATTCTCTCCTTCAGGTTTGCTTATTTGTTTCGTTTCACACCGGGCCAAATGCATCCGTTGTTGCAGTGCAATATAGGAAACTTATCCCCAGATGTCAAGGCGCTTTTGTGCAGCGCACCATAATCAGTAATTATCTAATTACTCAGCTGCTTAGACCGCTTTGCCGCTGCCTTTGTCGCCTTTTTAACGATGCTACGCAGCCCGTTTTTCTTGAAGCTTTTCAGCGCGGCTTCGGTCGTACCTTGCGGGCTGGTGACTTGCTTGCGTAACGCGGCGACATCGCCACCCTTAGCATCAGCAAGCAACACCGCACCACGTATCGTTTGTGTAACGAGTGTGCGCGAAAGCGCCTCGCCAAGCCCTAGCGATTGCGATGCTGCCATCAGCGATTCCATAAAGGCAAAGAGGTAAGCGGGGCCGGAGCCGGAAATCGCCGTCACCGCATGCATGTCTTTTTCCCGCTCGAGCATGACAACCGGCCCCACCGCGCTGAATAAAGCCTTCACTGTATTCTGTAGCGCCACCGGGACTTTGGGTGCACAGATGGCGCTGATGCCCTCGCCGATAAGCGCCGGTGTATTCGGCATCACCCGCACGGCGTATTTGCCAATACGGTTAAATCGGGAAAGTGGCACACCGGCCATGATGGAGATGAGTAGCGAGGTGTTAATCCCACGACGTTTGCGCAATTGGGCCAGCACCTCATCTGCCATCTGTGGTTTGACGGCAAGGATGATCATCTCTGCCGCGCCGGGAAATGCAGCGAGCGAGGCGTAGATTCTGACACCGGGCGTGCCGAAGGATTTGCGCTTGGGTTCGTTGGGTTCAATGACGGAAATCGTCGCCGACTTAAAGCGCTCCCGCCAGCGCGCGGCCAGCGCCGCGCCCATATTTCCGCCACCGATGATGAGGATGGATTTCATAGCCATGAGTGGGCAGCCTAGAGCCTGTAGCTCTACGGCGCAAGAGGCGCAAACATAACTGAAAGCTGTAGGCTCGGCTGTTGGCTATTACGCTTCGCCTACTGTATCGAACATGGCAATAGAAAGTGCTTCTCCCGCCGTATTGCCACCCCAAAGGACGGACTGGAAGGCCGGGTAAAAGCGATTGCACTCGGTCATGGCGATGTCGATCAAGTCTTCCATCTGTTCCGGTGTGGCGCCCAAGCCGCCACGCAGTAGCAGCGCATGGCGGAACATGATAAGGCCGTCCTCGGCACCAATGTCGAAATGGCCCAACCACATTTTTTCATTCACCGCGGCGAGCAGCGGATAGATTTTTGTCCGTTCTTTTTTGGGTATCTTGGTGTCGTAGGCACAGGAGAAAATCACCACATTAAGCTCAGGCTGCCAGGTGAACCAGATGCGGTAATTGCACCAGCCGCCCTGCACTTCGGCGACGAGTTCCTCATCCACCGGCCGGTCGAATAACCATTCGCGGTCCATGATGAGTTGTTCGGCGAGATCAAGCGGATTTTTCGGAGTGGAATCAGTGACGATGGGTGAAGTGCTTGTCATTCGGTGAAACTCCCTGAGTGGCTGGATGTTATCTCGCCGAGAGGATAGGTGCTCTTATGGGAAGCAAGAATGTGAGTCACGAGAAAAGCAAATCATGCTCAGAGAAAAAAATCTATCAAAATATAGTATGCCTGAATCAAAAGCTCCCACAAGTAATAGTAGTGATGCTATTCCGCGCGTTTTTTTAACATTTCAAGTTCCTGCGCCAGCCGTTCATTCTCGGTGCGGGCCTTTTCCGCCATGGCCTTGACAACTTCGAACTCATCGCGGGTAACGAAGCGTTCGCGGGCCACAAGCCGCTCAAGCTTATCGGCGATAGTGGCTTCGATCTCGCGCTTCATGTCCATCAGCGCGCCGGCAGCGCCCGATGTCATCCGCGCGAGGTCTTCGAAGAGCTTGGAGTCTTTTTGCATAGTCGCTAGTGCTAGTTGCTAGTTGCTAGTCGAAGAAATGTATAGCAGATTAGTCGCCATGACAATCCTTCCACTAGCAACTAGCACTAGCGACTAGCACTTATGAAACGCATTCTCGTCACCGGCGGCGCCGGCTTCATCGGTTCGAATATCGCAGGATCGCTCGCCCGCGGCGGCGCATACCGCATTACCGTGGCCGATGAATTCTCCTCAAGCGAGAAATGGCGCAACCTTGCCAAACACCCGATTTACGAAATCATATCGCCTGTCGACATATTTCACTGGCTCGAAGGCAATAAGGGCGACCTCGAGGCGATTATCCATATGGGGGCGACCTCATCGACCACGGAAAAGAACGTTGATCTCATCCTCAAAAATAATTTCTCGCTGTCGCGCGTGCTGTGGAACTGGGCGGTGATTAACAAAAGACGGCTGATTTATGCCTCTTCCGCTGCTACGTATGGCGACGGCTCGGTTGGATTCAAGGACGACCTTTCGCTCGACTATCAGCGCACGCTGCACCCGCTCAACGCCTATGGCTGGAGCAAGCATCTGTTCGACCAGTTTGTCGCCATCGCTGCCGCCGGTGGTGATAAAATGCCAGAGCAATGGGTAGGGCTCAAATTCTTCAACGTCTACGGGCCGAACGAATATCACAAGGATCACCAGCGCTCCGTCGTCTGCCAGAATTATGCCTACGCGCAGCATGGCCGTCCGGTGCATCTGTTCAAATCGCTCAATCCGAAATACAAAGATGGCGGACAGTTGCGCGACTTTATCTATGTAAAGGATTGCGTGAAAGTGGTGAACTGGCTGCTCGCCAACCCGAAGGTGAACGGGCTGTACAATCTGGGTACCGGCAAGGCGCGCAGTTTTGAGGACCTCGCCAAGGCGCTGTTTGCTGCGCTTGGCAAACCGCTCGCCATTACCTACGGCGACATGCCCGAAGAGTTACGCGCCAAATACCAATATTTTACCGAGGCTGAAATGGAGCGGTTAAAGGCAGCAGGATACACCGAGCCCTTTACCTCGCTCGAAGACGGCGTGAAAGATTACGTGCAGAACTATCTGGCGAAAGATGATCAGTATTTTTAGGAAAGTTGTTGGTTTTTGGTTGTTGGTTATTAGAATCAACGAAGTGGCCGTTTGCCAACAACCAACAACCAACAACTAACAACCATGCAATTTCCCGGCATCGACCCCATTGCCTTTGCCATCGGCCCGCTGGTCATACGCTGGTACGCACTTGCCTATGTGGCAGGCATCGTGCTCGGGAATATCTATGTCGTGTGGCTGAATCGCAGGCACGCATTTTTCAGTAAGGCCGCGTTGGACGATTTGATTCTCTACGCCGTGCTTGGGGTGATTTTGGGCGGGCGTATCGGCTATGTGCTCTTTTATAACCTTCCCTATTTCATCGACCATCCGGGCGGCATCCTGCAGGTCTGGCGCGGCGGCATGTCGTTCCATGGCGGCTTAGGCGGCGTACTGGTTGCCTTCTACCTGTTCGCGCGCAAACACAAAATCTCCTACTTGCGTGTGCTGGATTTCCTTGCTGCGGCGACGCCGATCGGATTGTTTCTCGGCAGGCTTGCTAACTTTGTGAACGGTGAGCTATACGGGCGCGTCACTGCTTCCTCGTTCGGCATGGTGTTCCCCAATGGTGGACCGGAACCACGTTATCCCAGCCAATTATTCGAGGCGGCACTCGAAGGCGCAGTACTCTTTATTATCTTGTTTCTGCTCGCCACCCGCACCCGCGCGCTCAATTATCGCGGCATACTGGGGGGGGCCTTCATCGCTGGATATGGCATCTTCCGTTTCTGCGTCGAATATGTGCGTGAGCCGGATACGCAGCTTGGATTACTGGCGCTTGGGTTTTCCATGGGCCAGTGGCTGTGCATACCGATGATTGGTTTAGGGGCGTGGCTATTGCTGACGGCGAAGAAGCGAGAAGTTTAATGATTGAAGTGCAACAGGCACGGTCGGCCCCCTCCCCCTTGAGGGGGAGGGTTGAGGTGAGGGCGGCAGCCCATCCGACTTCTGAGCGTGCATCGAACGCCCCCCTCCTAACCTCCCCCCTAGAGGGGGGAGGGATCCCACCACCGTGCCATTATTACGTTTCACGCATCACCCTATGAGCCCGTTAACAGAAATCATCCGTGTGCGCATAAACGCCGATGGCCCGATCTCCATCGCCGATTATATGGCGGTGGCGCTTGGCCATCCCGAGCACGGCTATTACCGCAAGCAGGATCCGTTCGGCGCCCGCGGCGACTTCATCACCGCCCCGGAAATTTCACAAATCTTCGGCGAGATGATCGGCGTCTGGTGCGCTGAAGTCTGGCGCCAGTTGGGCGGCGGCCCGATGAATCTGGTCGAGCTGGGGCCGGGGCGCGGCACGCTGATGCACGACCTCTTGCGCGCGACTAAAAAAGTCCCGGAGTTCCACAACTCGATCACGATCCATATGGTCGAGACCAGCCCCGTGCTCGCCAACGCGCAATATACGCAGCTGCGTTACGAACATCCGCGCATCGAGTGGTTGGACAGCTTCGCGCAGTTGGATGACGGACCTGCGATCATCGTCGCCAACGAGTTTTTCGACGCGCTGCCCATCAAGCAATTCGTCATGACCGACGACGGCGTGCATGAGCGCCGCATCGGCTGGGACGAAAAAGAAAGCGCTTTCTATTTCACGCTGGGGCCGAAATCGTTGCAGCTTGCCAAGTCCGGGCAAGTGATTCCGCCCGGTACGGTGATGGAGCAATCGCCGGAATCGCGCAACCTCATGCGCGCCATCACCGCGCGCATTACCGGGCAGGGCGGTGCGGCGCTCATCATCGATTACGGCTATCTCGGCGAGGCCCATCGCGACACGTTACAGGCGGTAAAAAACCATACGTTTCATTCCGTGCTCAAAGACCCTGGTGACGCCGACATCACCGCCCATGTCGACTTCACCGCCTTGATGGACATCGCCACAGATAGCGGCGGCTATGTGTATGGCCTGGCCAATCAGGGCGAGTTTTTGCAGCGCCTCGGCGCTGATTTGCGCTGCGAAATGTTGCTCAGACAAGCCAGCGCCGAACAAAAAGAGGCCATTGCAAGCGGTTTGAAGCGACTTACCTCACCTCAGGAAATGGGTGAGCTATTTAAAGTCATGGCGGTGGTCGCCGACCCACGTATCGAACCGCCAGGATTTGTGAGTTAGGCATGAAGGCTCCGGCTTCAAAGACATCCGCCATAAAGCCCGTTTCGGTGAAACCGCCACATCACCAGAGCGATCTGCTTGTTTCACCCAATCTATCGCACGGTTTCTTCACCCGCGAGGGTGGGGTGAGCAAAGATATCTATGCGGGGCTCAATTGCGGTGTCGGCAGCCACGACAATAAACGCGACGTGCGCGAGAACCGGCGGCGTGCGGCAGCAGAACTCGGGTTTTCTATCACTCATTTATGCACGCTGCACCAGGTGCACTCTTCGACTGTGCTTACCGTCACCAAGCCGTGGGAGGAAGCGCCGTTCGATGCTGACGCCATGGTCAGTAAAACCCCCGGCATCCTGCTTGGTATCCTCACCGCCGATTGCGTGCCGGTATTGTTTGTCGAGCCGGATGCGGTCGTCGTTGGCGCCGCGCATGCGGGCTGGAAAGGCGCCTTCACCGGCATTCTGGAAAACACGATTGAAGTCATGGTGGGCGCTGGTGCCAAATTGGAAAATATTCGCGCCGCCATCGGCCCGTGTATTGGCCCGCAAAGCTATGAAGTAGGAGCAGAATTCGTCGCACGCTTTGTCGAGGCGGACTATGAAAACCGCAAGTTTTTCGTCGAGTCGGAGCGCAAGGGCCATTCGGTTTTCAACCTCGAAGCCTATGTGATAAAGCGCCTACAGGCCTCGGGCTTGCAGCAGATTGAGGCATCCGGTATGGATACCGTCGCCGACGAGAAGCAGTTTTTTAGCTATCGCCGTGCCACGCTCAAAGGCGAAAAAGATTACGGGCGGCAGCTCTCGGCCATCGGCGTGCTGCCGGATAAGAAGTAATCAGAGTCTGAGAGTCGAGTGAAGAATGCCCTCACCCGAAAATCGTGAAGGACGATTTTCGACCTCTCCCAAGGGAGAGGTAGGCAAGCCGCTCGCTCCTGTTCTTTCTTCCAATCCGCGCCAGCGGATACCCCTCTCCCTTGGGAGAGGTCAAAATCCACTTCTTGGTGGATTTTGGGTGAGGGCATGCTGGCAGGAATTTTCACTCGACTCTCGACTCTCGATTCTGGTCACTCTATAAATACCCCGTAAATCAAACGAGGAACCTATGACCCTAATCCCATTCGACGACCGCGACGGATTCATCTGGATGGATGGCAAGCTCATCCCCCATCGCGAGGCGAAAATCCACGTGCTCACCCATGGGCTGCATTATGCGAGCAGTGTATTCGAGGGCGAGCGCGCCTACTCGGGAAAAATTTTCAAAAGCCGCGAACATACCGAGCGCCTGCATAAATCCGCCGAGATGCTGGGTTTCAAAATCCCCTTCACCGTCGATGAAATCGAGAAGGCCAAGGAAGAGGTCATCCGCGCCAACAAGTCGGTGGATGCCTATGTGCGCCCCGTTGCCTGGCGCGGCAGCGAGATGATGGCCGTCTCGGCGCAGCTTTCCAAAATCCATGTGGCGATTGCCTGCTGGCAATGGCCGAGCATGTTCAAGCAAGAAATCAAGGAGAAGGGCGTGCGTCTGTGTTGGGCGCGCTACAAGCGGCCTTCGCCCGAGACCGAGCCGGTATTCAGTAAAGCGGCGGGGCTTTACATGATTTGTACACTCGGCAAGCACGAGGCCGAAGCCAAAGGATTTCAGGACGCGCTGATGCTCGACTGGCGCGGCTACCTCGCCGAGGCGACGGGGGCGAACTTATTCCTCGTCATCAACGGTGAAATCCATACGCCGACGCCGGATTGTTTCTTGGACGGCATTACCCGGCGCACGGTGATGGAGCTTGCGCGCGCCCGCCAAATCAAAGTCATCGAGCGCCATATGAAACCGGAAGAACTCGACAAGGCTCAGGAAGTTTTTCTCACCGGCACCGCTGCAGAAATAACTCCCGTCGGCGAAGTTGAGGGAAAGAAATTCACCGTCGGCGCCGTAACCAAACAGCTGATGGAAGACTACGAAGCGGCTGTCAGGGCGCACGCCAAGAATAAGGCAGCGTAGTTTTGTTGCGCGCTACCGCGCGGCGCTCAAGCGGCGCGCAGCTCTTTCGGCCTCAATGGCCGTCTCGTCGCAAGTGCGGCTTCGAAGTAAGAGAATGCGCCGCTGCGGTCAGCAGCACGCCGAAGTGCGCTACTTAATGGAAGGCAGCGCCTTCCGCGTATAATCAAACGCTGAATGGAGGGCGAGCGCTGCGGCGGCCCATAGCGCGATGCGGCCCAGCATCCAGGCAGGCTGCACGTAATAAGCGAGGCCAAACAGCATGCCGCCCACGGCCAGCATTTGAATCGCGGTTTTCCACTTGCCAATCGACGATACGGGAAGCGGCACTTTTTTTAGTGCAAGAAACTCGCGCAAACCGCTGATATAAAGCTCGCGCAGAATGATGAGCGAAACCGGTAGCAGCATCGTCCATCCGCGATCAAGTTTTAAAAGATAAATCAACATCACCACGATAAGCAATTTGTCGCTGATCTGATCAAGCATGGTGCCGATAGGGGTCACCGCGTTCCATTTGCGGGCGAGATATCCATCGAAGAAATCGCTGACGGCGGCGACAAAAAAAATCCAGAATAAAAGCTGCTTGGCGTAGGGCATGTGGGTCATGACGATGAGCGCCAGCACCACCGCCGCCACGCGACCGTAGGTGAGAAGGTTGGGAATCTGTTGTTTGGTTAGCATGCTTCTATTTTAGCGTCATTCTCGTGCTTGTCACGAGAATCCAGAGATCCTCGCGACGAGCGCGAGGATACTAAAGCTATTTATGAAAGTGATCATAAATAGCTTTAGCAGTTTTTTTCGAAACGCCAGCAACATTCTCAAGCTCGGATAAAGACGCGGCAGAAATCGCGTCGCGCGATCCGAAATGATTGAGCAGCGCCCGTTTGCGCGTGGCGCCAACGCCGGGTATATCGTCGAGCACCGAAACCGTGAGCGATTTTGAGCGTTTATTACGGTGGCGACCGATAACGAAGCGATGCGCTTCATCACGTAACCGCTCAAGGTAATGCAGCAGTGGATCGTCCGCAGGCAGCTGGAACGGCGCCCGCCCTTCCATGAAGAACCATTCGCGCCCGGCGTTTCGATTCTCACCCTTGGCGATGGCGACGAGGGCAACACCACCAACACCCAGCTCTTTGAATACACCGGTGACGGCGGATAATTGTCCCTTGCCGCCATCGATGAGCATGAGGTCGGGAAGCTCGCCCTTCTTCAGCCGCCTTTTGAACACTTCGCGCATCATGGCGTAATCGTCGTCGCCCGCCGCCTCTTTCATGTTGAAGCTGCGGTAGCTGCGCTTGTCGAATCCTTCCGAGGTGGCGACAATCATCGCCCCCAGTGCCGAACTTCCCATGATATGCGAATTGTCATAGACTTCGATACGTTCTGGAATTCTTGCCAGGCCGAACAGCTCTTGCAGTTGCTTCAAATGCACCATCACCTGAGAGCGCTTCTGTTCGTCGCGCCCGAGTGCGGCCTGCGCGTTCGCCTCGGCATTGGTGACCAACGTGAGCTTATCGCCGCGCTGCGGCTTGCTGATGCTCACATGGCGACCCGCCTTGAGGTGAAGCGCTTCCGCCAGCAATTCGGATTCATCGGGCGCGATATTGACGAGGATTTCGTTAGGCGGTGTGTGCGATTGGTAAAACTGCGCCATGAAGGCGGCCATCACTTCGCCGTCGGTGGTCTCCGCTTCATGGCGTGGGAAAAAAGATTGATGACCGAAATGATTGCCCTGCCGGTAGAAAAACACCTGTACCACGCTTTTGGCGCCGATTTTGGCGAGGGCGATGACATCCGCATCGTGCAGTCCTCGCGCATAGATGGATTGTTCCTGCTGCACCTGGGTGAGGGCGCGGATACGGTCACGCAAAAGCGCGGCTAATTCATAATCCGTAGACAGGCTGGCTTTTTCCATTTCCTGCTGTAGCAGTTCCTGCAGCTCGCGATGCTTGCCATGCAGGAAATCCCGCACGCGCTTTACCTGCTCGCCATAGTGCTGCGCGCTGACATAACCCACGCAGGGCGCCGAGCAGCGCTTGATTTGATATTTCAGGCAAGGCCGCGTGCGGTTTTTAAAAAATGTATCGGAGCACGGGCGAATCAAAAATACTTTCTGCAGCAGCGCGAGTGTTTGATTGAGCGCGCCGATGGAAGCAAATGGTCCGAAATACTCACCTTTGATTTTCTGTGCGCCGCGATGTTTGGTGATGCGCGGGAACGGGTGGTCTGCCGTCAGCAGCAGATATGGAAAAGATTTGTCGTCCTTCAGGAGAATGTTGTAATAGGGACGGAGCTTTTTTATTTCCGCCGCTTCCATCAGTAGTGCTTCGGCCTCGCCGTCCGCTACCACCACTTCGACGTGCGCGATCCGCGCTACCATCTTCAGCGTACGGGTATTGGCATTCTTTCCGTTGGCGTAACTGATGACACGGCTCGCCAGATTTTTGGCCTTGCCGATATAAAGCACATCGCCCTTTGCATCGAGCATGCGATAAATACCGGGCGCGGATGGCAGGGTTTTCGCTGCCGTGCGAATTGCCTCTACGCCAGTCAAAAGATGCGAGTGTTTCTGCGTCATGATTTAAAAGTAGTGGGAAAACAGAGGCACATGAAAGCTGTCCACGGAATGTGTGGATAAGCTTTGGGGTAAAGTCTGGGTAAACGCAACGAACGGCGGAAATGACACAGCGGCTGGGGTTTGCCTATTTTTCGGGCACACTGTCCAATCGCCTGAAGTTCAACCATGATTCTGCCAGACTTCCCCAAAGCCAGCCATGCTTTAGGCACCGATTGCCTAGGCTGTGCCAAAGGTAGAAAATGTAGATAAGCTCACGCCGAATCCGCCGGAAAACCACGACGGAAGGTGCTGAGGTTAAAGCCACCCGTCAATGAAATCACCTGTCCGGTGACACCTGGCGCGTCCAGTAAATAGCCCACCGCCGCGGCGACTTCTTCGGGTTTGCTGGTGCGTTTGAGTGGGGATTTGTCGGCAAGCATCCGGAAGGTTCTTGTCGTGTCGTGCGGGCCGCGTAGCGTCGGCCCCAGCGCCAACATATTGACCCGCGCTTGTGGCGCTGCGGCTGCCGCAAGAAGGTCGAGCGTGGATTGCCAGGCATGCTTGCTCACCGCATAGGAAAAGAACGGTGGTGCGATCGACCAGCCGAACGTTCCGTCGCCGAGGAGGATGACATTGCCTGAAACATTCTTTGGCAATTGTTTGAGGAATCCCTGCGTGAGTAAAAGTGGCGCTTCGAGATGAATGGCGAGATGCTCGCGCAAGGATGCAGGAGTCATCGTTTGCAACGTATCGCGTTTGAAAGCGGAGGCGTTATGGATGATGGTCGTACAAGCCGGAAGTTTTTTCCAAAAACGCTCAAGTGATTTCGTATCGGTCAAGTCTGCTTTGACCAGCATGATCTTCGTTCCCTTCGCGCGCAATGCTTGGGCGAGTTTTCCTGCCTCGGCTTTACTCTGCGCATAATGCAGCACAAGATCGTAGCCCATTGCGGCGAGATGCTGCGCCAGATGCGCGCCTATACGTTTCGCGGCACCGGTGATCAAGATCGTCTGTTTATGTTTAGGCATTTTTCGTTTATAACGAATTGATGCACGTCACGCCACTACCAGATGTTGTCATCCTGCTCGCCGCTGCGGTGGTCATCGTCAGCGCCTTCCGTGCCATGGGTTTGAGCCCGGTGCTCGGCTACCTCGTGGCGGGCGCGCTTATCGGCCCCACCGGCATCGGCTGGATTTCCGACCTCGATACGACCTCCTCGATTGCCGAGCTCGGCATCGTGTTCCTGATGTTCATGATCGGGCTCGACCTCTCATGGGACCGCTTGAAGTCGATGCGGTTTCAGGTTTTCGGCGTGGGCTCGGCGCAGCTTTTCCTCACCTCGCTGGTGCTGCTGCTCGCCGCGCTGGCCATGGGCGTCAATTTCACGGATGCATTGATTATCAGCGGCGCCTTGAGCCTTTCCTCCACCGCACTGGTGCTCGAACTGCTGCGCGGCCACAAGGAGCTTGCCACGCAAACCGGACGGCTATCGCTTGCCATCCTCATCCTGCAGGATCTCGCCGCACTTCCATTGCTCGTGCTTATTACCGTGCTCGGCAAGGGCGAAGGGTCATTGTGGGAAGCGATGGTTAATGCCGGGATAAATGCACTGGCTGCACTGGTGTTGATCGCCATTGCCGGGCGTCTGCTACTGCGCCCGTTATTTCGTATGATTGCCCGTTTCGATATTCACGAACTCTTCGTGGCCACTGTATTGCTGGTGGTATTAGGCATTGCCTGGCTGACCGAATCGGCCGGACTGTCGATGGCGATGGGCGCCTTCCTCGCCGGATTGTTCATCGCCGAGACCGAGTTCCAACAACAAATCGAGCTCGATGTGCGCCCCTACAAACGCCTGCTCATGGGATTGTTTTTCATGACGGTTGGCATGCGCATGGATCCCGCCTTCATCGTGGACAATCTAACGGAAATGCTATTCTGGGCCGCCGGGTTGATCGTAATAAAGGCCGGCCTGCTTTACGTTGTGCTCAAAGCTTTCAAATATACGCGGCGCACCTCCGCCCATACGGCGTTGCTGCTCGCCCAGGGCGGCGAGTTCGGCTTTATTATGTTTGGATTGGCGGCGACCTTGGGCGTGCTCGAAGGCGAAGTGGTACAAAAACTCCTCATCGTCATCACCCTCACCATGGCGGCCACCCCGCTGCTCGATATGATGGGTTCGCAATTGGAGCGGCGCTGGTGGCGGACGGTGAAACGGAGAAAGCCCGAAGCCATTGCTGAAGAAACGCAGGATATTTCCGGTCACATTATTATCGCCGGTTACGGGCGCATGGGAAAAATGATCGCGAACCATCTGGCCGAGGAGCGCATCCCCTTCCTCGCCCTTGATTCGGCGCCGAAGGAAATCTCCGCCGGGCGCAAGGCACACCATCCGGTGTATTTCGGTGATGCCGCGCGGCCCGATGTGCTCGAAGCGCTGGGCATTTCCCGCGCCATCGCGCTGGTCATCACGCTGCATGACCCCGACGCGGCGGAGAAGCTGGCAGGCCTCATGCGCGACCGCTATCCGGATCTGCCCATCATTGCCCGCACCAGCGATGCCAAACACGCCCATCGGCTGGAGGCGCGTGGCGTCAGCGCCGTGCCCGAGCTGCAAGTGGCTGGCATGCGCATGCTTTCCAGCCTGTTTTCTATCCTCGGGCGCCCGGAGGAAGATATTCACCGGGTCATGGAGCAGGTGCGAAGGGCGGCGGGCTAAAGTAAGTTTGGCGCGGCGGTGAGGTTCCTCCCCCCTCTAGGGGGGAGGTTAGGAGGAGGGCGTTTTCCGCTTACTCCGAATCCGAGTTTTATGGAGAAGCTGCCGCCCTCACCCCACCCTCCCCCTCAAGGGGGAGGGAGCCATAGACCGTGCCCAACTAACGCTGCCGCTTTTTGTGTTGTCCGCGACGCTCGCACGAAAAACACTCGACTCTCGACTCTCGACTCTGTTATCACTCGCCCCATGAAACTCATCGCCGGGAACAGTAACCAGCCGTTAGCGAAAGCGATGGCGGATTATCTGAAGCTGAAGCTGACCGACGCTTCCATCCGCCGGTTTTCCGATAATGAGATTTTCGTCGAGATACAGGAAAACGTGCGCGGTGAGGATGTATTCGTCATCCAGTCGACGAGCTTTCCCACCAACGACCATTTGATGGAATTAATGATCATGCTCGATGCGTTGCGTAGGGCTTCCGCCAGCCGGGTGACGGCGGTGATTCCCTATTTCGGCTATGCGCGTCAGGACAGAAAGCCCGGTCCGCGCACGCCGATTTCGGCCAAGCTTGTCGCCAACCTCATCACCGAAGCCGGTGCCGACCGCGTGCTCACCGTCGATTTACACGCCGGTCAGATACAAGGTTTCTTCGACATACCGCTCGACCATCTCTATGCGCGGCCGGTGATCGTCGACGACATCAAGGAACATTTCAAGGACTTGGGCAACCTCATGATTGTCTCGCCCGATACGGGCGGCGTGGTGCGCGCCCGCTCGCTCGCCGGCAAGCTCGATGTTGATCTGGCTATCGTCGATAAGCGGCGCGAGAAGGACAACCAGTCGGAAGTGATGAACATCATCGGCGAGGTGAAGGGCAGGGACTGTATCCTGTTCGACGATATCGTCGATACGGCAGGCACGCTTTGCAACGCCGCCAAGGCGATCATGGACGAGGGGGCAAAATCCGTATCGGCCTACGTCACCCACGGCGTGCTTTCGGGACCGGCGCTGGCGCGGGTGGAAAAATCCGTACTGAAATCCCTCGTCGTTACCGACTCGATCATGGCCACGGAAGCCGCCAAGAAATGTGGCAACTTACGCATCATTTCCATCGCCCCGCTGCTTGCCGAAGCGGTCAATCGGATTGCTGAGGAAAGCTCGGTTTCTAGCTTATTTGATTAGGGATTGGGGATTGGGGATTAGGGATTAGGGGAAATTCCCTTAAAACCCAATCCCTAATCCCCCATCCCTTGAGCATTGACAGGCCCTCACCCCGTCGCTATAGATACGCGCCCTAAAACAACGGCAAAGCAAGCAATCCTTAAGGAGAAGCCCATGAAAGCGGCAGTGGAAATGAACGCGGAAGAGCGCAAAAGCATCGGTAAAGGTGCCGCACGCGCTGCGCGCCGTGATGGCAAAGTGCCAGTTGAGCTTTATGCCAACGGCAAAGGCAACGTGTCGCTCAATGTCGAGGCGCGCCAGTTTGCCAACGAATATTTCAAGGGCGGCTTCATGAATAAAGTCGTCGCGCTCAAGGCAGGCGGCAAAGATTATTTTGCCATCCCGCGCGCCATCCAGCTCAATCCCGTATCGGACAAAATCGAACATGCTGATTTCATCCAGGTCGATGAAAAATCGGTGGTGAAAGTCTTCATCCCGCTGCATTTCAAAAACACCGATAAATCGCCCGGCATCAAGCGCGGCGGCGTACTCAACGTGGTCCGTCACTCGATCGAGCTTCTCTGCCCGGTAAAATCCATCCCCGCCTTCCTTGATGTCGATGTTGGCGCGCTCGAAATCGGCAACTCCATCCATATCAGCAAATTGAAACTCCCCGAAGGTGTGACCACCGTCATTAAAGGCCGTGACTTCACCATCGCTTCTGTCGCCGGTCGCCAGAAGGAGGAAGAAGAAGTTCCAGTCGCAGCTGCTGCTGCCGTACCGGGTGCCGATTCCGTCGTTGGTGCCGCTGGCGCTGCGCCGGGCGCTCCGGGCGCTGCTGCCCCCGCTGCTGGCGCCGCGCCGGCTGCAGGTGGCAAAGGCGCTGCTGCTTCCGCTGCTGGCGGCAAGGCTCCCGCTGCTCCTGCTGGCAAAAAATAAATCTTCCGAGGGTGACCTATGTGGCTCGTGGTAGGCCTTGGCAATCCCGGGGCCGATTATCGGTCCACGCGCCATAATATTGGCTTCATGGCAATTGACGCGCTGGCGGGTGCTGCAAAGTTCTCAAAAAAATTTCAGGGCGAAATCGCGCAGGTGGATATCGGCGAGGAGAAGGTCCTTTTACTCAAGCCGCAAACCTTCATGAACAATTCTGGAAGAAGCGTGCAAGCGGCGATGGCATTTTACAAATTGCCACTCGAGAATCTCATCGTCCTGCATGATGAGCTCGACTTGCCACTCTTCAAACTGCGCATCAAGCAGGGCGGCGGCAATAACGGGCATAACGGCATCAAGGATATCGACGCGAATATTGGCCCCGATTACTGGCGTATCCGCCTCGGCATCGGCCACCCGGGTGACAAGGACGCCGTGCATGGTCACGTGCTAAGCAGTTTCGGGAAGGACGAGCGCGAGGGCGCCGATACATTGCTCAATGCGCTGGCCAAGCATTTCCCCCTTTTCTGGCAGCACTCGCCGGAAGCGTTGATGAGCAAGGTAACGGACACACTCAACCCCCGCGAAAAAAAACCTCAACCGAAGGAAGCATAAATGGGATTCAATTGTGGCATCGTTGGTCTACCCAACGTCGGCAAATCGACCCTGTTCAACGCCCTGCTCTCGCAGCAGGCGGCGGAAGCAGCGAATTACCCGTTCTGTACGATTGAGCCGAATGTGGGCCGCATTGCTGTGCCCGATGCACGGCTGGATAAACTCGCAGCGATTGCAGGCTCGGCCACCATCATCCCTACCCAGCTTGAATTTGTGGACATCGCAGGACTCGTGCGCGGGGCGAGCAAGGGCGAAGGCTTGGGTAACCAGTTCCTTGCCCATATCCGCGAGGTGGATGCGGTGATGTATGTGCTGCGCTGCTTTGAAGATACCGACATTATCCATGTCGAAGGCTCCGTCGACCCGTTACGCGACGCCGAAATCATCGAGCTCGAACTCATCCTCGCCGACATGGAGAGCCTCGAGAAACGTTTTGATAACCTTAGCAAAAAAGCCAAATCCGGCGATAAGGAAACACTCGCCGGCCTCGCCTTGATGGAGCCAATTTTAGCGCTGCTACGCGACGGCAAACCCGCGCGTTTGTATAAACCAAAAGATCGCGAGGAAGCCAAACGCGTTCGCGCCTTGCAACTCCTCACCAGCAAACCGGTGATGTATGTATTGAATGTCGAGGAGACCGCAGCCGCCACCGGCAACGAGCTCTCGACGAAAGCCGCCGCGATGGCCAAGGAAAAAAATGCTGCTGCGGTGGTCATTTCTGCCAAAATCGAATCCGAGATGGCGGGCCTATCCGACGCCGAGAAAACCGAATTCCTGGAGAGTTTAGGGCTGCATGAAACCGGCCTTGCCAATATCGTGCGCACCGGCTTCACCCTGCTGGATATATTGAGTTTCTTCACTGTCGGTCCCAAAGAGGCCCGCGCCTGGACCGTGCGTCGGGGAGCGCTGGCACCGGAAGCTGCCGGCGTCATCCATACCGATTTCGAAAAAGGCTTCATACGCGCCGAAACGATTGCCTATGCGGATTATATCGCCTTGGGCGGCGAACACGGTGCGAAAGAAGCCGGAAAACTCCGGCTTGAGGGCAAGGAATATGTCACCCAAGATGGTGACGTGTTTCATTTCAGATTTAATGTGTAGAAGGTTCCGGGTGCCAGGTTTCAGGTTTCAGGAATTTTTCTTTCTGCTATACTCCTCTGGAACCTGAAACCCGGAACCCGGAACCTGAAACCTATCTATGCTTTTCCCCTCCTCCAATCCCAAAACGCCCCGCCTGTTTCCGCGCTGGATCAGCTGGCTGTTTTTAGGCTTCCTCGGCTATATCATGGTGATGGGTAACTTCTCCGGTAGCCCTGAGCCCAATAAGCAAGTGGAGTCCGGCGGTGCGTCATCCACGCAAAAATACCCGAAACTCGCCGAACTTGCCGATAAGGAACAGTGGAAACATGCGCTCAACCCCGACTATGTCGGCTCCGCGCGCTGGCGTGAAATCAAGGAAGGCGATGGCGAAGGTGCCGTCTGTGGTGGCGAACTCACCGTCAAGATTACCGGCATCGCAGGCACGCCGGACACGCCACAGGCCATCAAGCTCGGCAACGCGCCTTACCCGGTGCTCGATACGGCGCTGATTGGATTAAAGCCCGGCGGCATCCGTGAAATCTCCGCCCCGCCAGACAAGGTTTACGCCAAACCCGCCAAAAACCAAACCCGCATGGTCGATTTTACCGTGGAGCGGGTGGCAGGGTCTCCAGCGAAATAATCAAAAAAAAGACCGGGCACAAGGCCCGGCCAGATTTAAACAGGGAGGCAAGCGCGCCTTGGTCGTTGCACCTTAGCGCGCCTTACGTTTCGCGCGAAACCGCGCCAAACGAGCCGCGACCATAGAGATGCTGCTTTGCAACACAATTGCGTATAACGCATACGCCATATGCATAAAACGCATAGCTAGTGGGTTATTTAGACTAGGGAAATCAGTATCTAAGTCGTTTCTCTTATCCACAGGTTTGTGTGGATGGGGTGTGAGTTGTGGCTTCCTCGCACCAACTCACCCTCACCCAGCAAAGCCTAAGCGCTTAAAGCGCTAAGGCTTTGCGTCCCTCTCCCTCAATGAGGGAGAGGGAGTAGGGGAGATCGCGCCTCATAGTGTTAGGCAGGCACGGTGGTGAACTCCCTCTCCCCCATCGGGGGAGAGGGTGGGGTGAGGGGGTCGTAGTAAAAGCTATCGGCGACTAAAAATTCGATTCAGCGATCTTCTGCGTGATGAAATTCCGAAATACCGCGATGCGTTTGGAGCTTTTGAGCTCCAGCGGATAAATATAATACGCCTCCGTCACCGGCCCGGAAACATCCGGCAGCACGCGGCTGACATGGCGCGTGCGGTGCATCAGGTAATCGGGCAGGCTGGCAATCCCCATCCCCTGCTTTACCGCCGTGCGCATCGCCAGCACCGAATTGGCGCGAAAGAAGGGCGTGAGTTCAAGTCCGCGCGTATGGGCCATTGCAAACAACCAATTGATTTCCGGTGAGGCCAGCGTGCCTGTCGCATCATAGCCAAGCAGCCGATGATTCTTGAGGTCGTTGAAGTTTTTCGGAATACCGTGCAGCCGCAAATAATCGTTCGAGGCATATAGCGAGTTGCGCAGTGTCATGATTGATTTCTGTACGAGGTCGGGATTCTTCGCCGGATAAAAGCGAATCGCCGCATCCGCCTGGCGCAGGGTGAGGTCGAGTTCGCGGTCCTCGCAAATCATCGTCACCTGAATGTCGGGATAAAGATCGGTGAATTCTTTCATCTGCTGCGCCAGCCAGATATTGCCAAAGGTCGCCGGCACCGCCACCTTGAACGGGCCTTTGGGCCTGCTTGAGGATTCCGACAGTGTATTTTCCGCCGCCTGCAGCTTGACCACCATATCGGCAACGGTGCGGAATAAAATCTCGCCCTGCTCAGTAAGCATGAGTCCCCGCGCATGGCGGTGAAAAAGCGGAATGCCGAGCTTTTCCTCGAGCGCTGAAATCTGGCGTGACACTGCCGACTGGCTCAAATTCAGCGCTTCGCCTGCCTTGGTCAGGCTTTTTGAAAGCGCGACCGTATAAAAAACCCTGAGCTTGTCCCAATCCATGAGCTATGCGTATAGGGCAATTCACGGGTAATAAAAAGGGGTAAACGGCCGCCAGCCATGCAAATTATGCAAGCTGCCTATGCGCTGTTGCTTGGCTGCGGACAATAAAAGCTAGCGTTGGTATAGGGATTTATCCGCGGCATCTCGGATATCCGCTACGCTGGGAACGGCAATGGAAGTTGCCTGCCCACTCGTTTTAGGTTGAAGCTTAATACCAAGTTTTTTTGCTGTCTCTTGAAAATCTTTTATATCTTCCTTCGGCAGATTGATGAAAAAGCCCGAAAAACTGCAGGGCTTTATCTCGATTGGCGAGCAAGGCTCCGATAAATAAGATTCTTTCGGCGGCGGAAGGTTTACAACCGTAAGGTTATCCTTTTTTCCGGGCCGGCGAATACGAAATACAATGCGGTGTTGCTCCGGGTCAGAATCCAAATTCCCCCGCTCATCTATGTGCCAGGAAGAAACGGAAAGGGTCTCCTTGCCATTAGTAACAGTGTAAATAGTGCTTTCTTCCTGTGTATCAAGCGTAGTGCCGAAAGTAACAATGCTGGGTTGGCCTGCGTCGTTGAGTCCTTTACCAAGTCTGTAAGTAACGGTATCGCCCCCTTGGTCGGCCGTTCGTTGCAGTGTGGAAAGCGTGCCGCCCGGCCGAACTACCGTGGTGGCGCTGGGGCCCACCGAGAGAACGGGGTCCATGCGCAAGCGCCCTTTGGGAGACTGCATCGCTGTGAGCGTCCAAGAGGTTAAATCGTGCCATTGCTCAATACGATCCCCCTTGCCATCGAGATTGTCGCGCAGCACCAAATCGCCGCGGTCCGTATGCACCACCAGCACCAATTTCTCGTTACCGTTAATATCAAGTGCGGATGCTAAAGAAAGCGCTTCGTCAGGCCAGCGTCTGGAACTAAACAACTCTTGTTGCTTGGTAAGAGCATAATCGCCCGCACCATACGGTTCCCCGTTCCATTGTTTCCTGCGGTTAATCTCACGATGCACATCATGCAGGTGCCGCCAGAGCTCATCGGTGAGCGTCACACGACGCTGATGTTGCGGTGTCCAGTTAAGACCACTAGGGTACATCTTCTCGCGATGTCTTCTAAGTCCATTATCTTCTGGCAGATGAACTGCAGAAGATGGGGCGAGCGCTATGTAACGGGTGCTTTTAGTTGGCAGTGGCGGGTAGGGCAATGTTCTGGGTGCTGGGGGAAGGGCTTCTGTATCCACTCTCCAATCCGTATCGTGCCATTGTTTGATTTCTTTGCTGCCGGTTTTGCCGACGGAGTCCCTCAGTACAAGATCGCCGCGGTCGGTGCGCAGCACCAACGCAAACTGCTCTTGGCCTCGGCCATCACGCCCGCTTACCACCTTGATACAGTCTTTCGGGTTGAACGGTCTCTGTGGATCCTGCAGCCGCTCAAGAACATCTTCCGTAAATAAACTTTTCTGTTTCTTCTCCGCGTATTCTTTGGCCGAGAATACTGTGCCGTAAGGGCTTTTAAGGTTATTGATCCGTTCGTTGATCGTGAGCAACAAACGCCATTTGTCATCCGTCAGCGGCATGCGATTAACCGGGCGCTCGTGGGTGCCATCAATTCTTAAGTAGTTAATGCTTTTAGACGGCATCGGGGTTGATCTATCCACGGTCCAGTCCGTATCGTGCCATTGCTTGATCTCATCGCTACCCGTTTCGCCGATCGAATCGCGCAATATCAGATCCCCGAGATCAGTGCGCACCAGAAGTGCCACTTGCTCATTTCCATTCTTATCGGCCTTAGTAATCACTTTTATGCATTCTTTCGGGTCAAACGGCCGACGCGGATTTTGCAATTTAGCGATCGCCTCTAATAATCGCCCCTGTTTTAATGCCGCATATTCTCTTGGCGACAGCGTAGTGCGGAAGTCAGTCGCCGTTTCTTTATTTATTTCCTTGTTCGCCTTGAGCAGCAGTTTCCATTTATCGTCGGTAAGCTGGATACGTGTAAATATGTGATTGTCGCCAAAAATAAACTGGCTGCTCTTCTTCGGAAGCGGCACAGAAACTCCCTGATCATTGATAATCTCAAAGTCATTTATATCGGTACCGTCAGTAGACATAACCACTCGCTCCATGATGCGTTAGTTCGTCCATCCTAGTGGATATATGTTACAGAATGATGACAGTTTTGTGACAATTTGATGACATTTCGCCTGTCACGGCGTGGGGCTAGGCTTTATCCCTGATGTTCTAGGAACTTCTGCGCCTCGAGGGCGGCCATGCAACCGGTGCCGGCGGCGGTAACGGCCTGGCGGAAGATTTTATCCTGCACATCGCCCGCAGCGAATACGCCCGCGATATTGGTCTTGGTCGAGCCGGGGGTGGTTTTGAGGTAGCGATCCGCATCCATGTCGAGCTGGCCAGTGAAAAGTTGCGTGTTGGGCTCATGGCCGATGGCGACGAAGGCGCCGTCCACTTTGAGTTCGCTGATCGCACCAGTTTTGACGTTCTTGAGTTTGAGTCCGGTGAGCGAAGGCGGGTTGTCCGTGCCTAAGAATTCTTCAACCGTAGAGTCCCAGATCACCTTCACGTTGGGCGTTTTGAACAGGCGCTCCTGGCCGATTTTCTCGGCACGCAGCGAATCCCGCCGATGCACCAGCGTCACCGACTTGGCGATTTTGGCAAGGTAGAGCGCTTCTTCGACGGCAGAGTTTCCACCGCCCAGCACGGCGACATCTTTGCCTTTGAAGAAGAACCCGTCGCAGGTGGCGCAGGCCGATACGCCAAAATTCTGGAATTTCTTTTCCGATTCAAGCCCCAGCCAGCGTGCCGAGGCGCCGGTGGCGATGATGAGTGTATCGCCCACATACGTATCGCCCGAATCACCGATGGCGACGAAGGGGCGCTTGGAGAAATCCACCGACACGATCGTATCGGAGAAAATCTGCGTGCCGACATGGGCGGCCTGCGCCTCCATTTGCTCCATCAACCACGGGCCTTTGATGGCGTCGGCGAAGCCGGGATAATTCTCGACATCGGAGGTAATCGTCATTTGTCCCCCTGGCTGCATGCCGCGTACCATGATGGGCTTAAGCGCGGCGCGTGACGCGTAAATTGCCGCCGTGCAGCCCGCCGCGCCGGAACCGATAATCAAAACTGGAGTTCTGTGTTCTGCCATAGGAAGCCTACAGCCAACAGCTTACAGCCTACAGCTAAGAGCTGTCGGCTGTCGGCTGTAGGCTTTTACAGAGCCTTTGCGTTTTCTTTGAGGTAGGAAGCCACGCCATCAGCGGTGGCCTTCATACCTTTTTCGCCTTTTTTCCAGTTAGCCGGGCAGACTTCGCCATGCTCTTCGTGGAAGTTCAGCGCTTCGATCATGCGCAGCGTTTCATCGACATTGCGGCCGAGCGGCAGGTCGTTGACGACCTGGTGGCGCACGATGCCTTTCTTGTCGATCATGAAAGTGCCGCGGAAGGCAACCGCGTCATTCACCAGCACGTCATACGAGCGGGCGATGGATTTGGTGAGGTCGGCCACCAGCGGGAAGCGGATATTGCCGATACCGCCTTTATCAACCGGCGTATTTTTCCACGCATAATGGGTGTATTGCGAATCGACCGAGACACCGATCAGTTCGGCGCCCAGTTTTTTGAATGCATCGACCCGGTTATCGAAGGCGATGATTTCCGACGGGCAGACGAAGGTGAAGTCGAGCGGGTAGAAAAATACGATGCCCACTTTGCCCTTGATAAAGGATTTCAGGTTGAAATCCGCCTTGATGGAATTGTCGCCCATCACCGCATTGGCGGTGAAATCTGGGGCTTCTTTGCCGACGAGTACGCTCATAAAATCTCCTTAAGTTAACGTGACGCTTGTTGCGAACGATTCTCAATATAGCCGATTTTTGAACGATGGCAACTCAGCATACCAAGAAAAGGGGAAACTATGCGTTTCCGTGAATTATGCAAGGGTATTGAACGGTAAAAAATCCCCAGCCTAGAATGGGACATCGCGTAGCCGCGGCCAGCGGCGAGCCTTTAGAGGGGGAACGGAGTGGGGGCGTCTTCGCCCCCCGCGCTTTAGCGCTAACTTAAAGCCTGCGGAAAGCGTGCGCGGATTTCATACGCCACCTTGCCCGCATCGTCCAGCGCTGCTTTAGGGGTCCAATCGAGGGTGGTATTGGCGTCCAATGGTCTTGCCAGCCCTTCGGCGTAGAGTTTGGCATGAAACCGCGTGTATTTCTCCGGCAGCACGCGCGGCACGGTGTAGATGGACACGGGTTTACCCGAAGCGCAGGTCTCCGATACCATCGACAGCGAATCGCCGGTGACGATGATGGCGTCCGCACAACCGAGAATGCCGAGATAGGGGCTGTCCTTATCGGTATGGAAACGGTGGAGCAGGTGCGGTCCTTGTACCAACGTGCCGGCAAACGCGATGGCCTCCTGCGGCGTGCGGCGGCTGGTGGTGATGAGCAGTGAGCCTTGACCCGCAAGTCGCTGTGCCTGCTGGAGCACATCGCGCCAGTCGGTGGCGGTGTAGCGCCCATACCGCGTGTCACCGCCCAAAACCAGCGCCACCCATGGCCGCGGCAGATGGGCGAATTGACCTGCCCAGCTACGTTTCGCTACCTCAAGTGCTTCCGGCGTGACCGCATGCAGCGGTGCCAGTGTGGTGAGCACATTATCCCGCTTTAACGGCAGGTCATGTTCCGGCATGGCGATCAGGTCAATGTCCTGCGCGATATCCGGCCGCATCAGGTAAACAGTTGTCGTCGTCGGTGATTTTCTCTTGATAAAACGCAGGACGGGAATGGTCCGTCGACCGGCAGCAATAACCAGCTTGGGCCATGGCGGAGCAATCGGGGCAGACATGCTGCGGTCGGTGCCGATGAGGCTTGTCCCGCGCAGAAAATTCGGCAAGTTAACAAGCGCGTTATAGTCGAGCTTCTTGAGCGTGAAGGGTTGGCCGAGCTTGGCAATCACCCCGAGCACCTGCCCAGTGGCGGCATCGTCGACCAGTCCCCAGACGTTACTCATCCCTTGTATTCGACAGTGAGGATTTCATAAAATCGTGCGCCCTTCGGCGTGGACACTTCAACCGATGCACCTACGGCCTTGCCAATCAGTGCGCGGCCAATGGGGGCGGAAGTGGAGATAAGCTTGCGGTTAATATCGGCCTCGTAATCGCCGACGATTTGATAGGTGATTTTTTCCTCGGTTTCCTCGTCGACGACACAGACGGTGGCACCGAATTTCACCGTGCTGCTGGACAGGCTTTGAATATCGATCACATCGGCACGACTGATCACCGCGGTGAGTTCCTGAATACGACCCTCGATGAAGCTCTGCTTTTCTTTCGCCGAATGATATTCGGCGTTTTCCTTGAGGTCGCCATGGCCGCGCGCTTCCGCAATCGCCGCGATGACTGTCGGGCGTTCGACGGTCTTTAGTTGCTTCAATTCCTTCTCAAGCCGCTGGTAGCCCACCGCGGTCATCGGTATTTTTTCCATAGGATTAAGGCTCTTAAGATGAGTGAGGAGCAAAATGCCCGCCTACCATAGCCCGCCTGTCAGAAACTTCAAGTGCCGGGAGCACTCCTCAAAATTCATGAGAATGTCACATTCGGCCATGGCTGTTTCGGCTATACTTATCGTGAAAGAGGCACTTATGGCCGATAGATACGACCTACCAAGAATTCCGGTAACCGACAAGCCGACCATCTTCAATCGTGAAGCGGGCGGGTGGGGCCTGCTTGGCAGCATGATCGGCAGTATGATACCTTTTGGTAGCCTGATTGGTGCCGCTGTGGGGATTGCGTATGGCGGCAGCAAGGGCATGCGGCGCATGGAGCGTGAGCTGGTCGAAGGCCGCGCTGTCAAAGACCCGACTTATTGGAACAGTGGCGTCTGGAGCGGCTGGCTCATTGGCATCCTGCTGGTAATGCCGGTGCTTCTCCTTAGCTTTGTTACCGGCGGTCTGTTGATTGGCGTTGCCCTTGCGGCCCCGCTCATCGGCGCCGTCATCGGCAGCAATATCCGCTATAACAGCATGAAACAGGATATAGGCATGGCTGTCGCCCTGCGCAATCAGGAACATAACCTCGCCAAAGAAGCCGCGCTAGAACATGAAATGGGCCGCGCACCCACCGTCTACAAAGATTCCGTGAGTCGTGAAGAGGCGGCAGCCCTCGAGCAGAAATCCTCAAAACCGCGCAACCATCTCGACGAAATGCTCACCCACCGCACCCAGCTTTCCGAGCTTGAAGCCAAGCGCTAGGCGGCGTTGCGCTTACTCATTTTCGCTACGTAATATTGTAACGGTTGCACGTCGAGCCCCTTGGGCGCTTTGGCAATGGCGGCGATGGCCTTGGTCATCGCGTGCGCACCGGAGATCGTCGTTGAGTAAGGAATCTTGCCGAAGAGTGCGGTTTTGCGGATGGAGGCCGAGTCGGCAATTGAGCGGGCGCCTTCGGTGGTGTTGAAGACGAGCGCGATTTTTCCATCCTTCATCAGATCGACGATATGCGGCCTGCCTTCGCGTACTTTATTGACGATAGTCACCCCATGCTTTTGCGATTGCAGATATTCGCCCGTGCCGCGCGTACAGACAATCGTGAAACCAAGCGCAATGAGTTCACCAGCGATTCTCGCCGCCATTTCTTTATCGCGGTCTTTGACCGACAGGAACACCGCGCCCTTTTTCGGCAAGGTGGAGCCCGAACCGATATAGCCCTTGGCAAAGGCGTGGGCGAAGTCGCGATCGATGCCCATGGTCTCGCCGGTGGATTTCATTTCCGGTCCCAAAATAATATCGACACCGGGGAAACGGGCGAAGGGGAACACGACTTCTTTCACGGCCACGTGTTTCAGCGACTTCATATGGGTGCGATCATCCGGAAGGTTGAAGGTTTTGAGCATTTCACCCGCCATCAATCGCGCCGCGATTTTGGCGATGGGAATGCCGGTGGCTTTGGCGACGAAAGGCACGGTGCGCGAGGCGCGCGGGTTGACTTCAATGATATAGATTTCGCCGCCCTTAATCGCGAACTGCACATTCATCAGCCCGCGGACTTTCAGCGCCAGCGCCATGGCCTTAGTTTGTTTCTGCACTTCTTCAATGAGCGCGTCGCTTAGCGAGTAAGGGGGCAAGCTGCAGGCTGAGTCACCCGAATGGATGCCAGCCTCCTCGATATGCTCCATCACGCCCGCGACATAGGTATCTTTACCATCGCACAGGCAGTCGACATCGAGTTCGATGGCGTCGCTCAGGTAGGAATCAAGCAGTACCGGCCCGTCGCCGAACATGCTGAGCAGTTCTTTCACGTAATTCTTTAGCGTATCGGGTTCATGGATAATCTTCATGGCGCGGCCACCCAGCACATAGGAGGGGCGCACCACCACCGGGTAGCCAATTTTCTCGGCTTGTTCGATGACATCATCCGCGTGTTTGCAGATGGCGTTTTTCGGCTGCTTGAGTTTGAGTTTATGCAGCAGTTGCTGGAAGCGCTCGCGATCCTCAGCCAAATCAATCGAATCGACCGAGGTACCGATAATCGGAATGCCTGCCTGCTCCAGCGCGTGGGCAAGTTTGAGCGGCGTTTGGCCCCCGAACTGCACGATGCAGCCTACGATTTCACCATTTTTCGCCTCGGCCTCGATAATCTCAATCACATCCTCAGCGGTGAGCGGTTCGAAATAAAGCCGGTCGGAAGTATCATAATCTGTCGACACCGTTTCCGGGTTGCAGTTGATCATGATGGTTTCGTAGTTTTCTCTTGAAGGGGGGCTTGCCCCCCCTTCGCTTCGCTGACCCCTGCCGCTTCGCGGCTCGCCTTCGGCTACGCGCGCGCCATTTCCGCGCAGAGCGTAGGCGGCGTGCACGCAGCAATAATCAAATTCGATACCCTGGCCGATGCGATTCGGCCCGCCGCCCAGGATAAAGATCTTTTTGGCCGACGAAGGCGCAACCTCCGATTCGGCCGCGGTTTCACCATCCCCCTCATAGGTCGAGTACATATACGGGGTGAGGGAAGAGAATTCCGCCGCACAGGTATCGACGCGTTTGAACACGGGACGGATGTTATGTTTATGGCGCAGTGCGCGGATTTTTAGCTCGTCCGTTTTCGTAAGCCGCGCCAATTGCCGATCCGAGAAGCCGAGTTTTTTGAGATGCTGTAACTCGCGCGCATCTTTCGGCAGGCCGTTTTCTTTTACCCAATTCTCTGCATCGACGATGGTTTTCAACTGGTGAATAAACCACGGATCGTATTTGGCGATGCTACAGATTTCTTCGACCGACATGCCGAAGCGCAGCGCCTGCGCCGCTTTCAGAATCCGGTCAGGCGAGGGAATAGAAAGCGCCGAGCGCACGGGATCGAGATTATCCGCCGATGCACCTTCGATTTCCACTTCATCCAGCCCAGTCAAGCCGGTCTCCAGCGAACGCAGCGCCTTTTGCAGTGACTCGGGGAAGCTGCGCGCCATCGCCATTGCCTCGCCGACGGATTTCATCGCCGTGGTCAGTGTGGCCTCGGAGCCGGGGAATTTCTCGAACGTAAAGCGCGGTATTTTGGTGACGATGTAATCAATCGTCGGTTCGAACGAGGCCGGCGTGGCTTTCGTCACATCGTTCATCACTTCGTCGAGCGTATAGCCCACCGCGAGTTTCGCCGCGACCTTGGCAATGGGAAATCCCGTCGCTTTCGAGGCCAGCGCGGAGGAGCGCGACACGCGTGGGTTCATTTCGATGACGACCATGCGGCCATCCGCCGGGTTCACCGCGAACTGCACGTTGGAGCCGCCGGTATCGACACCGATTTCGCGCAGCACGGCGATCGACGCATCGCGCATGATCTGGAATTCTTTGTCCGTCAACGTGAGCGCCGGGGCGACGGTGATGGAGTCGCCGGTATGAATCCCCATCGGGTCGACATTTTCAATCGAGCAGACGATAATGCAGTTGTCCGCCTTGTCGCGCACCACTTCCATCTCGTATTCTTTCCAGCCGAGAACCGACTCGTCGATCATCACTTCGCCGACGGGAGATGCATCAAGGCCCGAGGCCACGATTTGCTCGAACTCCTCGCGGTTGTAGGCGATGCCGCCGCCGGCGCCGCCCATGGTAAAGCTGGGGCGGATGATGACAGTGGGCCCGACGATTTTGTAGGCTTCGCGCGCTTCTTCCAGCGATTTCACCACCACATTTTTGGGAACCGCAAGCCCGATGCGCGCCATCGCCTGGCCGAAGAGCAGGCGATCTTCCGCCTTGTTGATGGCCTCGAGCGATGCGCCAATTAACTCTACTCCGTATTTTTTCAGCACGCCGGATTCAGCCAGCGCTTTGGCACAGTTGAGCGCCGTTTGGCCGCCCATGGTGGGCAACAGCGCGTCCGGCTTCTCCTTGGCGATGATTTTCTCGACGAACTCTGGCGTAATCGGTTCGATATAGGTCGCATCCGCCAATTCCGGATCGGTCATGATCGTCGCCGGGTTGGAATTCACCAGAATCACCCGGTAGCCTTCTTTCTTGAGCGTTGTCACCGCCTGCGTGCCCGAATAATCAAACTCGCAGGCCTGGCCGATCACAATCGGCCCGGCGCCGATGATGAGGATGGATTTTATGTCAGTGCGGCGGGGCATCAGGCCACCCTCTTCTTGTGCGCGTCGATCATTTCGACGAAGCGCTTGAACATATAGTGCGAATCATGCGGGCCGGGGGAGGCTTCGGGGTGGCCTTGCACCGAAAACACCGGCGCGGATTTCATTTCGATGCCTTGGATGGTGCCATCGAACAGCGAACGGTGGGTGACTTCGATTTCTGCAGGCAATCCCGAATCGCTAATGGCGAAGCCATGATTCTGCGAGGTGATAGACACCTTACCCGTACGCAAATCCTTCACCGGATGGTTAGCGCCGCGATGGCCCTGTTTCATTTTCTCGGTTTTGGCATTGAGTGCGATGCCCAGCATCTGGTGGCCGAGGCATATGCCGAATAGCGGGATGCCCGAGGCGATTAGTTTTTTAATGACAGGCACTGCGTATGTACCCGTCGCCGCCGGATCGCCGGGCCCGTTGGATAAAAATATGCCGTCGGGCTTCAGCGCTAACACATCCTCGGCGCTCGTAGTGGCAGGCACCACGGTGATGCGGCAACCGGCTGAGGCAATGCAGCGCAGGATGTTCAGCTTCACGCCGTAATCGATGGCTACCACATGGTAAGAGGTGGCAGGTGGCAGGTGGCAGGTGGCAAGCGAGTCATAGCCTTTGCCAAGCTTCCACTTGGTCTGATCCCAGATGTGGGATTTCTTGGTGGTGACCGTGGCCGCCAATTCCAGTCCAGCCATATTGGGCGCCGCGGCCAGCCGCTGCTTCGCCTGTTCGCTTGCCACCTGCCACTTGCCACCTGCCACATAAGCAATCGCCGCATTCTGCGCACCCTTGGTGCGGATATGTCGGGTCAGTGCGCGCGTATCGACACCGGTAATGCCGGTGAGTTTGTTTTTCTTCAGCCATGCATCGAGATGCAAAGTAGAGCGGAAATTCGATGGGTCGGTAATCGCCTCGCGAAGGACAAGACCCGCTACGACGGGTGTCGCGGATTCGATATCCTCGTCGTTGGTGCCTACATTGCCAATATGGGGGAAGGTGAAGGTGATAATCTGGCCGCAATAGGAGGGATCAGTGAGCACTTCCTGGTAGCCGGTCATCGCGGTATTAAAACAGATTTCACCAGAGGTGGCACCTTCATGCCCGATGCCATATCCGGAAAACACCGCCCCGTCCGCGAGTACCAGCGCGGCGTTCGGGGGTTTTACCAGCGACACGACCATCTAATTTCCACCTTTCAGGCAAACGCGGGAGATTTACGCACCCACGCCGCGCTAGTCAAGGAGTAATGTCAGAACGCCTGTGCCGTCTTCTTAGCTCCCCCCTCAAGTGGGGAGTTAAAGAAAGTGCGTTAAAACGCCTTCCTGAAATACAGCGCGCACTGGCTGGTCTGGTCGGTCGTGCGGTAGCTGGCGGCGAGATCATCATCGGCGGAGCCCGCATCATCAGCCGAGGCGCAGGCATCGTCCCAGAAACGAGCGATGACGGAACCCGAGGCGGGCTTGCCGTCATCCAGTTTGGAGTCGAGATCGTATGCATCCTGTGGCGAGATGGCGGCGGCATGGGTGAGGTCGTTCGTCGTTTTATGGCCGATGACAAGATAATTGCCGTAATCCAGTGCATAGGCTGACGCATCGCCCGCGAAATCCGGCGCCAGCCAACTCACTGACCAGCCAGCCCCGCTGAGTTTGGAATCCGGCACGTTGGTGCCAATCATGCTGTCGTAGGCACCGCCTGCGCCCGCAAGGCCCGTGAAATAGCCGCCGATAAAATCGGCCAAACCCAGCTGTTTCCAGAATTGGTAGAGTTCCGATGTGTCGCCTGCGGCGCCCACGGTCATCATCACGTCGTTGTTGCCGTTGCAAGTGCCGGGGCTGCCGTTGGTGATAGCAGCGTCGGCGCAGGTGGCGTTATCGTCGCCCCACACCGTCGTCGCATTTTTCATATCGCCGGGGAGTGCAGAGTATTTGGCACGGAAGTTCTGAACGGCGGCGATAGTGCGTTGATGCTCGGTCGTAATGGCGCGCAACTCGCCGGAACGGATGAGCGCTGCGCCGCCCACTATCCCGCCCACGATGAGGCCGATGATGACGAGCACAATGGCGAGTTCGACAAGGGTGAATGCTAAGCGAGCCATAAGCCCACAGCCTACAGCCCACAGCACTTCCGAGCAAGCGTCTCGGCCAAGCTAAAAGCTGTAGGCTGTTAGCTGTTGGCTAATCGTGATTACGAATCCATCCCGTAATCACCGGGCGCACGAGCTCGCGGTATTTGCGGCCGTTGAAAATCCCGTAATGGCCGACATCTTTCTGCAGGTGGTATTTCTTTTTGTCCGGCGCAAGGCTGGTGGCAATATCAACCGCCGCCTTGGTTTGGCCGACGCCGGAGATGTCATCAAGCTCACCCTCGATGGCGAGAATGGCCGTCTTGGTGATGGCTTTGGGATTCACTCGCTGCTCGTAGTGGTAAAGTGTGCCCTCGGGCAACGCGTGTTTGTGGAATACTTCCTCGATGGTTTGTAGGTAGAATTCCGCAGGCAAATCAGCCACCGAGAGATATTCGTTATAGAAGGTACGGTGGGAGGCGGCGCCGTCGCCGTCGCCCTGCACGAGATGCTGGAACAGCTTCACATGCTCGCCCACATGGCGCTCGAGATTCATGCTCATGAAGCCAGTGAGCTGCAAAAAGCCCGGATAGACCCGGCGCATGAAGCCCGGATAGTTGAGCGGTACGCGGGTGACCACGTTGGCCTCGTACCACTCAATTGGGTGCTCCTTGGCAAAGGTATTTACCTTCGTGGGCGCCTTGCGCGTATCGACCGGTCCGCCGATCAGCGTCATCGTTGCCGGCGCGCACGGATCCTTCATTTCGTTCATCAAGGCCACGGCCGCCATCACCGGCACCGATGGCTGGCATACGCCCATCACATGGGCGTTAGGCCCGATATGGCGCAGGAAATCCATCACATAGTCGATGTAGGTATTGAGGTCGAACTCACCTTTATAAAGCGGCACTTCGCGCCCATCGATCCAGTCGGTGATGTAAACATCGTGATGTGGGATCAGCGCTTCCACCGTGCCGCGCAGCAGTGTTGCATGGTGGCCGGACATGGGGGCGACGATTAAAAGTTTTTCGTTATTTTCTTTTTGTTTTCCGCTGCGGGCAAAGTGGCGAAGGTTACAGAAGGGTTTGTTCAACACCACTTCGTCCCACACATCGACATGCTTGCCGTCGATTTTCGTGTGTTTGATGCCGAATTCAGGTTTGGGATAGGATTGCGTCAGCCGCTCGACGAGCTCGCCCGCCGCTGCGATATGCCTACCGAGGCCGGTATAGGACATCGGGTGCATGGGGTTCGAAAACATATGTTTGGCGGCATTCGCCATCATGCGCACCGGAGCCATGCCCGCGTGATGCATCTCTTTCAGCGAGTAAAGACCACTATTTTCAAAATACGCCATTATTTCCTGCCTACTCATGGACCCCCCATTGCGGAAGGCCGGATCGCCTAAGCCCCAGAATACACGAGAAGGTTGAATAAACCGTTAAGGGGACAAAATCCCTAGCCATGGTGTTCATAATAGCTAACTACCACAAGCCATGGATGGTGCAAAGCACAATCGCCAATATCTCCCATAGTTAATGGGCCGGGAAGACCAGGCTAGGCCGAGCGTTTTTCTTTATCCCTGATTTTACCGAGCTCTTCGCCGACGCGCTTCAAGGGGACGCTGGCGTCGTTGCGCGGCAGCATGACCTCAATCAGCGTCAGCGAGTCGGAGGCGACGGCTTTTTTGATTGCCACCTCCAATTCGCCGTTGGTTTTCACTTTATACGCCGTGCCACGGCCCAGCATATCGACCAGCTTGGTGTAATTCCATTGCAGGATTTCGTTGAACGGCCCGTCGAGAATATAGCGCTGGGTGCCGTAACCGTCGTTATTGAGCACGAACACGATGGGGTTCATGCCGAATTTGCCGGCGGTCGAGAGTTCGATACCGGTCATCTGGAAGGCGCCGTCGCCGACAATGGCGAATACGCGGTTGCCCGGTTGCGCCGCCATGGCGCCGATGGCGGCGGGTACGGCAAAGCCCATCGACAGGTAATAAGCGTCGGCCAGAAAGTTGCTGGGTTTTTTCGTGCGTAATTGCATGGCACCGAACAGCGCGTCGCCGGTGTCGCTGATGATGGTGTCGTTCTCGCCGACATTGAGGCCGAGGATGCGGAAGAAATTCGCCATCGACAAATCGTCGGATTTTTCTGATTCGGAAAGTGGCTTGGGCTCCGGCGCCGGTGCGGGCAGCTTGCCCAGCGTGTGCGGCTTGATGTCCGCCTTGCGCAATTGCTCGAGGAATTCCTTGAGCACGACATGGTCGTACGTGCGGTAACCAATTTGCATTTTCTCGGTGGTGGTCATGATGGTGCGTTTGCGGCTCAAGCGCTCCGCCGTGCCCATGAAGCCGAACCAGACATCGGTGATAAACGCGCCGAGCATGATGAGACAATCCGACTCCTCGACATATTTCTGTACCGACGGCTCCGATAGTGGGCCCGAATACACCCCAATGAATAGCGGGTGGGTTTCGCTGATGATGGATTTGGAAAGCAACGTCGATGCCATCGGGATATTGAACTTGGTGGCGATTTCGACTGCCAAATCGGTCAGCCCATGCCGATGTAGTTCAATGTCGGCGATGATGACCGGCTGTTTGGCTTTTCTGATGACTTCCACCGCATCCTCGAGCATGGCGGCGAGATTCTCCGCGTCGGATGTTACCGGCGGACGATTGACTGCTTTGGGCACGGTGATTTCCATATCGACCACATCGAACGGCACTTCGATATAGCCGGGGCGCGAATGCTCGAGCACCGCATCGACCACGCGCATGATCTCCTGCGCCGCCGTTTCCGGATCGAGCAGCACGGCGGTGGCGACGGTGACTTCCTCGTAAATGCGCCGTTGGGTGTCGAAGGTGCGAACCTTGTGGTGCATCAGCACGTCTTTCTTACGGTCGAGCGGCGAGGGGCCGCCGGAGATGACGAGCATTGGCGATTTTTCCGCATAGGCGCAGGCGACGGGGTTCAGCATGTTAAGCCCGCCCACGCAGTAGGTGACCATGGCCACACCCAGTCCGTTGATGCGCGCATAGGCGTCAGCAGCAAAGCCGACGGAGGGCTCGTGGGTGAGCGTAATGATTTTGAGTTTGGATTTCTGCAGCCAGCGAAAGGTCGGCAGCGCGAAGTCGCCCGGCAAGCCGAACACATGCGTCACGCCCTTGGCGGCGAGATAATCGAACAGGAAGGAACCGACGGTTGGAATCTCTTTACTCATGTGCGGCTAATAGCCTGAGTACTCACCGACTTCAAGCCCGTTTCTGCTTATTTGGCTTTGGTTTGTGCGGTGCGGGAGCGCCGCCGCCGGGCAGTTCCATTAATAGTTTCTCGGCGCGGTGGATGTCGTCGCGCAAGCGTGCGGCCTCCTCGAATTCCAAATCATCGGCGGCTTTGAGCATGGCTTTGCGCAGGCGCTCGATATGTTTATCGAGTGAGTCATCCGTAAACTCGGCGAAGGATGCATCGCTTGCGGTCCGGATGGATTTCACCTGCTCGATTTCCATTTGCGAGAGTTTGGCTTTCACCGATTGCGGCGTGATGCCGTGCTTTTCGTTATAGGCTTGCTGGATGGCGCGCCTACGGTCGGTCTCGGCGAGCGCGCCTTTGATCGAATCGGTCATTTTATCGGCATAGAGAATAACTTTGGAATCCACGTTGCGCGCGGCGCGGCCGATGGTTTGAATCAGCGCGGTTTTGCTGCGCAGGAAACCTTCCTTGTCGGCATCCAGAATCGCCATCAACCCGCATTCGGGAATATCGAGACCCTCGCGCAGCAGGTTGACGCCAATCAGCACGTCGAACGTGCCGAGCCTAAGATCGCGGATAATCTGCACGCGCTCCAGCGTGTCGATATCCGAATGCAGGTAACGGACTTTAATCCCCGCCTCGTCCATATATTCAGCGAGCTCTTCCGCCATGCGTTTGGTCAGCGTGGTGACCAGCGTGCGCTGGTTGCGCTTCAAGGTGATGTGGACTTCGGCGAGCAAATCATCCACCTGCGTGGTCACTGGCCGAATGAAGCAAGGTGGATCGACAAGGAAGGTGGGGCGAATGACTTGTTCGGCATAAAGCCCGTTCGTCCAGCCGAGTTCAAGCGCGCCGGGTGTGGCGGAAACAAACACCGAAAGCGGGCGTAGCCCGTCCCACTCCTCGAATTTAAGCGGGCGATTATCGAGCGCAGCGGGCAGACGAAAACCGTAATCGGCGAGGGTTTTTTTGCGCGAATAGTCACCTTTATACATGCCGCGCAGTTGCGGCAGGGTGACGTGCGATTCGTCGACGAAAAGGATGGCATCCTTGGGCACATATTGAAAGAGGGTCGGAGGAGGATCGCCCGCTCGGCCTCCGGACAAATAGCGCGAATAATTCTCGATACCTTTGCACATGCCGGTTTCGACCAGCATTTCGAGATCGTACGAGGTGCGCTGCATGAGGCGCTGTGACTCGAGCAATTTACCCGTCCGTTCGAACCATGCCACGCGCTCTTTGAGGTCGATTTTGATTTGCTTGATCGCCTGTTCTATCGTCGGTTTCGGCGTTACGTAATGGCTGTTGGCGTAGATGGTGACGGCATCGAAATACTGGCCTTTCTCGCCAGTGAGTGGATCAAATTCATAGATGGTTTCGATCTCATCGCCGAAGAAACCCAAACGCCAGGCGCGGTCCTCCATGTGGGCGGGGAAGATATCAACATTGTCGCCCGCGGCGCGGAAGCTGCCGCGCACAAAGCCGATATCGTTGCGTTTGTAGTGAAGTTCAGTGAGGGTTTTGAGCAGCCCTTGGCGCGCCATACTCTCGCCCTTGCGGAGGGTTTTGGTCATCGCCATGTAGGTTTCGACCGAACCGATACCGTAGATGCAGGAGACGGAGGCGACGACAATCACATCGCGCCGCTCGAGCAGCGAACGGGTGGCGGAATGGCGCATACGATCGATCTGTTCGTTGATCGCCGAGTCTTTCTCGATGAATGTGTCGGTTTTGGCGACATAGGCTTCCGGTTGGTAATAATCGTAATAGGAAACGAAATACTCGACCGCGTTATCCGGAAAAAAATGCTGCATCTCGCTGTATAGCTGCGCAGCCAAGGTTTTGTTATGCGCCAGTATCAGCGCCGGGCGCTGGGTGATGTCAATCACCTGCGCCATCGTGTAGGTTTTTCCCGAGCCGGTAACGCCGAGCAGCACCTGATTCTTTTGATGGGCCCCGATGCCCTTCACCAATTGCGCGATTGCCTCAGGCTGGTCGCCAGCCGGTTGGTAGTCGGAAGTGAGTTTGAATCTTGACATCCGGCCTATATAGCGCAGACCACGCGTATTCTGCAATGTATGGGTACGCCGCGTAGCTGCGATCAGCAGCGAGCCTTTAGAGGGGGAACGGAGTGGGGGCGGGACGCCCCCTGCGCGCTTGCGCGCCAAACAAATTACTTCCCGGTCACCGGCCCGCCGCTATGGACGAAGCTGACGATGGCAGGGCCGAGGACGATGAGAAGGAACGCCGGCATCAGCAGGAAGATCAGGGGGATGGTGAGCAGCACCGGCAGGCGAGCCGCTTTGGCTTCGGCATGCGATAAACGCTGCAAGCGGAAATCTTCGGACAGGACACGCAGCGTGTCGGTGAGTGAAGTGCCAAAGCGCTCGGACTGAATGAGTGCGGCGACCAGCGAGCGGAAGGCGACCATGTTGGTACGCTCGCCCAGGTTCATCAGGGCGCGCACGCGGTCGTTAATGAGGGCGAGCTCAAGCCGTGTGCGGTTAAGCTCGGCGGTCATTTCAGGATAAGCGCGGCCAAGTTCGGTGCAGACGCGGTTGAGCGCCGCATCGAGAGCAAGGCCCGATTCCACGCAGATCAGCAGCAAGTCGAGCGTATCGGGAAAGGCGCGTTGCAGCAGCTTAGCGCGGTGATCGACCCGGTTTTTCAGCCACAGATGTGGGCCACACAGCGCGGCAGCACCCACAAACACGCCGCAGGCCTTATGGAACATAGCTTGTTCTGAATTGCTGCTCATCAGCAGCACAAGCGCGATGAAGAACAGGAAAATAGAAGCAATGCGCTGGAAGAACAGATATTGGATTGGGGCGTCGGGCGAGTTGATGCCAGCCTGGCCGAATTTCGGCTCGAGTTTACGCACCGCCTCGTCGACATTCACCCCGAGCAGCTTGAGCAGGCGGCTTAGGGCCTTCACGCCAGCGCTCGGTTCGGCTTCGAGCGTTACCAGCGCTTCGGTGCTGTCGCCGCTGCGTGACGAACCATCCGGTGCGATGCGCAGTTTCAACGAAGCGCGGCGTCTCTTCTCCTCCATATAGCGGTCGAACAGCAGGTAGCTGAAGAACACCATGGCGGCGACGAGAAGTGCTGCGAGGATTTTCATGGTAACACCCGCAGCAAGCCATGAGCCGACAGCCTGTAGCCGACAGCTTTAGAAACAATGCAGATGGTTAAAAGCTCTAGGCTGTAGGCTGTAAGCTGTAGGCCCATTAAATATCCACGTTGATCATTTGTTTGACCACGAAGGCGCACAGCACCACCAGCCCCACGGCGCTGGCGAAGAAAATTCTTCCCAAGGGGTCCGTCCAGAACGGTTCGAGATAGCCGCGCTGCAGGAAATAAAGCGCGGCAAACACGCCCACCGGCAGCAGGCTTAGTACCCAGGCGGTGGCACGACCTTCGGCAGTCATGGCATGAATTTTATGGCGCAGTTGCTTGCGTTTCCGAATGACGCTCGACAGGTTACCGATAATCTCAGCAAGGTTGCCGCCAGTTTCCTGCTGCACCGAAAGCACCACCACAAAAAACCGGATATCCGGCTCGTTAATGCGCGAGGCAAGGCGGGCGAGCGCCTGCGGCAGGCTGCGGCCTAGGGCGATTTCGTCCACCACCTGACGGAATTCGCCCTTCACCGGCTCCTCGACATTTTCCGCCAACATTTGCAAGGCGACCGACAGCGGAAAACCCGAACGCACCGAGCGCACGATCATGTCGAGCGCATCGGGGAACTGGTTGATGAATTGGCGATTGCGCTTCTTCACGCGTTTCCTGCAATGGCGGTAGGGAGCAAGATACGCGACAATCGGGGCAAGGATAAATGCCAGCGGCCCCATGCCGATGTTGAGGGCGATGAGCAGGGCAAGAATAAAGACGACGCCCACCGCCATGACGACCTTTGGAAGATCGCGTTGATAGCCCGCTTGCAATGCGGCTTCGTACAAGGGGGCAAACGGCTTAGAGCCCAAAATAGTGCGGACGAGAAGCGGTTCTTCCTTAAGCTGATCACGCATGATGGCGATCTGCTCGCTCTGTGCCTGGCGGTTTTCCTCATAGATGCGGTCCAGTGCCTGACGCACGTAATCGCCGCCATCTTCGGGCACTGCCTTGGGAAAGAGCAGGACAAAGCCGACGTAACAGAAAACACCAACTCCGAGTGCTGCGAGTAGAATACCCATAAGGTCTCATTCGTTGCCCATCCTTCTCAGAGAGGAGGGGCCAGCGAAACCCTACTTAGCGCTGACGAAACATGCAAGCACGTCCTCGGTGCGGCCGAAATACTCGGCGCGCTCCAGAAGTGCTGGACGTATGGGGTGTGCGACGAATTCGCCGCTAAGCGTGCCGTCCGCTTTCATCCCATGCACCCGGTAGGAAAATAGCGTCTGTGTGGTAATCATGCCATCGACGCAGCCGGTGATTTCCTCGATTTGCACAATACGGCGCTTGCCGTCGCGCATCCGCTGGATCTGGATGATGAGCTGAATGGCGCTGGCTATCTGGTAGCGCAAGGATGAATTACCCACATTGACCGACGACATCGCCACCAGGTTTTCCACCCGGCTTAGGCAGTCCTTCGGGCTGTTGGAGTGGATGGTGGCCATCGAGCCGTCATGGCCGGTATTCATCGCCGAGAGCACGTCGATTACTTCCTCGCCGCGCATCTCGCCGAGGATAATGCGGTCAGGCCGCATCCTGAGTGCGTTTTTTACCAATGCGCGCTGGGTAATCTCACCCTTGCCCTCGGTCGAGGAAGGTCTGGTTTCAAGCCTGAGTACGTGCGGCTGGTCGAGTTTTAACTCGGCGGCGTCCTCAATGGTGATAATCCGTTCGCCCGCATCGATATGACTGGATAGCGCGTTGAGCAGTGTGGTCTTTCCCGAGCCCGTGCCGCCAGAGACGACCATATTGAGGCGGATAGCGCTGCAGATGGAAAGAAATTTCACCATATCTGCGTTCATCGAATCATGTTCGATATAGGCCGCAAGCGACAGCTTGTTTTTCTTGAATTTACGAATGGAGACCAGACAGCCATCGAGCGCCAGCGGCGGGATAATGGCGTTGAAACGCGAGCCGTCGGGCATCCGCGCATCGACCATCGGGTTGGCTTCATCGATGCGCCTGCCGACGCGCGACACAATGCGCTGTACGACGCCGATCAAATGCGCCTCATTGTTGAACTGGACGTCGGTGAGGAGGATTTTCCCAAAACGCTCGACGAACACGCGCTTGCTCGTGTTAATCATGATGTCGTTGATGTCGGGATCGGCGAGCAGCGGCTCGATGGGGCCGAAGCCCAGAATTTCGTTGATCGCCTGCTCTTTAATCAATCGGATTTGCTGGTCGGTCAGCGGCACCAGGATGGAGGGGATGACTTTGTCGCACGCCTCGAGCACGCGCAGGCGTTTGGGTTCCGCAGCGAATTGCTCGAGCGCCTGAAAATCGAGTTGGTCGAGCAACTCGCCGATCAGCAGGCGTTTGGCCTCACGATATTCCCCCGTTTCGAGATTTCTGTCGAGATAGCTGATACGCTCCATATCGGCGTGTATGCCGCCGTTGACGGAAGGGGCGGCTACATGGCTTGAAATGGAGCCTGCGATAATGCCACCGCGCTGCGCTACCGCTGCGGCGGCAACTGCCGGGGAAGGCGTGGGTGACTCAACCGGTTTTTTACCGAACATACCGTGGACTCGTTTCCTCGTGGGTTCTGTTCTACTCTACTCTTTTTTGAGGCGGGAGAAAAGCCCGCCGCGCTGGCCGCCCTCGGCAGGTTTTGCCGCAAGCCCTACAAGCCCATGGGCGAGTTGGGTAATATCTTCCGCCAGCGCGCTGCTATCGAGTTCCATGACGGTCTTGGCCGAGCCTTCAGCGCTGGTGATGGTTTTAATATCGTTGGCCAGCGTGTAACGGATGGTGGTGCCGCATACCCGTTCGAAATCCTTAGGGTCGATCGCCTCTTTAAACTTGGCGCCCGAGCGGTTGATGACGGTAATAATACGTTCCGCTGGGATGTTAAGGTCGCGGAACACCCGCATCATGCGCGCCGCGTGCGATACCGATTTCAGCCAGAGCTGGGCGACGACGACCATGGTCGTCGATTGCTGACAGGCCGCGGCCACCCAGGGTAACCAGACATGCGGCAGGTCGAGGATGATATTATCGTAGCTCATTTTGAGTGTATTGAGCAGTTCGCGGATAGCATCGGCGGAAACTGAGGGCAGGTAGCGCAGTTCCGCCGGAGCGGTGATGACATGCAGCTTACCGTAATTGACCACCATGCGTTTAATCAGCGTGGCGTCGATTCCGCGCTCAGGATGGTCGAACAAATCGCGGATGCCGTACTGGTTCTGCAAATCGAGATGTTTGGCGACCATGCCGAACTGGTAATCCATATCCACAAGCACTGTGGCGCCGTTATACATGCGGCTTAAGCAGTAGGCGGTGTTGAGTGCAGCGGTGGAAGCGCCATCGCCGCTGGCGGCGCTCATGAAGGTAATGATGCGCTTTTCACCGTAGGAAGCGGGCATTTGTGCGGGCGCAGCCTGCGCGGCGAGGCGGGCGGAGGGCGCGGTCAGCGCGCCGGCGACATCCTTCGGGTTGGCGGGCATCGGTAAGTAATCGAGCACGCCGCGCGCCAGCAGGCCACGATAAAGTTGAATATCATTGGTGTCGCCAACCGCGATAACGCGCGTGCCCGGCTCACATTGCTGGGCAAGCTGATCTACCTCAGCAAGGGCTTCTTCGCGGCCTTTGCCGATATCGAGTACGAGATGTGAGGGCGACAGGCTATGTTGGGCGAGCTGCTGCGCTGCCTGACCTAAAGTGCCCACGAATATCTGTGGATTGCTGATACCGCAGGCGGCGGCCAGGGCTTCCGCCCAGCCCTGACGTGTCGTATCCGAGATGACAATAAATAATAGGCGCATGGATCCTTCAGGTTTCAGATTACAGCCAGTCCGAATATGAGGCAATGAAATGCTGCAGGCAAGAGAGAGCTGGAAGGGCTATAAACCTTTACTGACCGCCAGAACTTTTCGCCTGACTGAGCGTAGATTGATCGAGGGTATACGGCTGCGATGCGGCTTGCTGTGGCTTATAAGCGCCCTGATAGGCGCCGACCGCGCCAGTTGCTGGCGGCGCATCCATGATATTCGGGCTCACGAATTGCTGTTTGTCGGAAACATGCTGCACCATATTACCGGCGACTGCGCAACCATAGTCGGCATTCGTGGTCCAGTATTGGTCGTGGGTATGGTTAAGGTAGGTTGGGCGGCAGTCACGCGCCAGAATGCGTTCATATACCAGTGCCACTGAATTATCGCCGGAAGGGACGGCCATCACCGGTACGCCGTGCAACTCAAGCACCTGACGGGCCTCTTTGCAGCTTTTGGCGGCGGCGCTGCAATAGAGTTCGGCGCGAGTGGGCTGATCCTGATTCACCCAGCGCGAAAGTTCGGCAAGTTCACCCGATCCGGCGACGCTCAGATTCACCACCTCGGACGAAACATCGAGTAATTGTTCTGGCCCGCCACGGTTATAGTAGGCGTCACTTGACACCCGCGTGTCGCAGGCGGTGAGGGCGAGGACGGCGAAGACAAATACGATACGGCTGTGCATAGTCTGCTGCTCCTAATCCGTCATGAACCCGGCGGGTCCTTCAACGCTGCCGCCCTTGTTACCGCCCAGCGCGCCGAAGAAAATACTTTCGGTGAAACTGGCGGGTTTAAAGTCATCCGTCGGCATTTTAACATCCGAACCCTTGATGGGATCGACAAGGTACGGCGTCACTGCGATGACGAGTTCAGACTGGTTTCGCTGGAAGTCGGTCGAGCGAAACAGCGCGCCGAGTATCGGCACTTCGCCCACACCCGGCAATTGGCTGATTTGCGAGGTCATGTCGTCCTGAATCAATCCAGCGAGCATGAAGCTTTCGCCCGGCGCCAGTTCCAGTGTTGTCGAGGCGCGGCGGGTGGTGAAGGACGGCGCTGAAACGCTGCTGATGGTGATGGCGTTGGAATTACTAATCGAGGAAACCTCGGGCTGCACTTTAATGCGCAGGCGGTTCTGCGACAATACATACGGCGTGAATTTAAGGGCCACACCGAAGGGTTTATATTCGATCGTGGTGGTATTGCCTTGCTGCGGTACGGGAATCGGGAATTCGCCACCGGCAAGGAATTGGGCCTCTTCGCCAGAAAGTGCGGTCAGGTTTGGCTCGGCGAGGGTTTTGAGCAATCCGTCGCGTTCAAGCGCGTCGATCATGCCGCCCACACTATATTTCCCACCGGTATGAGAGGCGCCAATACTACCGAAGGAATTGGTTCCGCTGGTGCCGAAGAACTGGTTGAAACCGAAGGTCGGGATGTCGCCGCTATGATTGCCAAATTGTCCGGTGCCGGTACCGATGGTAAAGCCGAAGTCGCCGGTTTTAACCGCTGTCAGGTTAACGCCGAAATTTTTAAGCGCACTGCGCTGTACTTCGCCAATTTTAATGCGCAGCATAACCTGCTGGCCGGAGCTAATTTTCATGAGGTTGATGATGGGAGAATTCGTCGGATCATCTACCCGCTGGCGCGCTTCGGCCAGTTCTTTCGGCAACTTGTTGTGCACAAATTCTTCGGCGATTTCAATCGCGCTGGCCGCCGACTCGGCGCTCGACACATTGCCGGTCAGCGCCATGCGCAGATTAACCATGCTTACCCCGATACGCTCATTGGGCAGAAATTCGCGCATGGCTTTTCTCACTGCCGGGAGGTCGTAGGTGACATAGACATCAACACTGCGAATGATGTTGCGGCTATTGTCGAAGATGCGGAGTGTGGTCTGGCCGATTTGTTTGCCGATGACCGAAACGCGACGCTTGCCGTGAACATAGACGTCTGCCACTTCAGGGTCGGTGATAATCACCTCACCCATATCGGTTTTGGAAGTGATGAGTTCGGCGCGATTGAGCGGTACGTAAAAGACCGGGGTGGCAGCCTGGCTGGCGGCTTTTGCCTCTGCCGCAGTAAAGGCGCCAACGATCAACACGAGGCTTAACACCGCCATGCCATGTTTAATCCAAACTGAAATACGTGCGCTCATATTAGGGTGCCGGTGCTGATTCGGGTGGTAACTGGGGCGTTGCTTCGGATGTTGCCGGAGCGGGCATAGGCACTGCCGGCGCTGGGGTGGCGGTAGTGGAGCGCACAACCTGCGCTGGCTGCTGTCCGGCATTCGGTGACAGTGCCGGGTCATCGCGGTATGGGGCTTCCGTCATATCGACGCCGCGCACCACCATGATAGCACCGCCGCCACCCGCGGCTCCGGCGAATTCTTCAACCGAAGAAATATCGGCCGGTCCCGTGACAATCAGTGGATCGGATGATTCTTTATCCTGTAGCGAACGCAGGGCGAGGGTAAGCGTGCCTTTTTGCGCAGCCAGACGCAGGCGCTGCGCATCGGTCGGCGATACCATGAGCGATAAGGAGCGCGGGATAATGAGATTGCCGTTTTTATCCGTGGTGTTGCTCGAGGAAACCCGCTGGTCAGTAGCGAGCACCATGACATTGGTCAGCAGGCTTTCAGTGATCGTCGTTGCCTGCTCGCGCGGTTGGACAACGGCGCTGCTATTCGAGGTTGACGGGGGCGTTACCCAGCGCGTGATCTGGTGGGTGAACATGATATCCACGTGATCGCCCGGGAAAACGAACCCGCCGACGCCTTCAATCTCATTCGTTTGCAGCGTGATCACCCGCATGCCTTTGGGCAGTGCGCCGGCGAGGAAATTAGGATCGTTCGGATTAGCCAGCTTGCTGGCAAGGAACGGCTCCTGTACCTGAAACGGCCCGCGCGCCACCATGCCCACGATGCTTGTGCCCGAATCGGTACGGATGAAGCCCTCAGGCACCAGATGTTCCGGCCATGGCTGGACAGCAATCATTTCCTGAGCGAGTGTGGAGCCGATGGGAACCGGCGTCGCGGCGACATAAACATTCACGGCTTTCAGTGCGGGCTGGCTCTCGCCCATGATTTGTTGCTGCGGTGTCGGTTCCTCGTTGGCGGACATGCGCAGCACGATAACAGCCGCCACGGCAGCAAACACAATCGCGGCAATCAAACCACCAAAACGCATTACGTCACCCTATGCTCAACATCAGCCCGCAGACAGGTACACTTGCAGCCCATCCGCGCGACACCTGTTTACGAATTAGCAAGCGGCGTCAAACATCGTCAAGCGAATACGACCATACACAGGGCTGTTGATAAGCTTCTTGGTAACACTGAACGAATTTTGTCGCAGATGGGAGTGTGGCAGGTGACAAGTGACAGGTGGCATGTGGCCCCTATCGCCTGCCACTTGCCACCAAAAAACCATTGCGGACGGGCGGGCACAGCCCTAAGACCAAGCCTCATGACCGAACACGAACGCATATTGATTCTCGATTTCGGCTCGCAGGTGACACAACTCATCGCGCGGCGGGTGCGCGAGGCGGGGGTGTATAGCGAAATCCGGCCCTTCACCGTGTCGATGGCGGAGATAAAAAAATTCAGCCCGCGCGGGATTATCCTTTCCGGCGGCCCGGCCTCGGTGCATGAGGGCGCCTCGCCCAAAATTGAGCGCGAGATATTCGCACTCGGCGTGCCCGTGCTCGGGATCTGCTACGGCGAGCAACTCATTTGCGATTTGCTCGGCGGCGAAGTCGTCCCCGGCCATAAGCGCGAGTTTGGCCGCGCCGAAGTAGAAATTGTTGCTGGCAACTCACTGTTCGAAAATGTCTGGCAGGCGAATAATAAGTATCAGGTATGGATGAGCCATGGCGATGAAATCACCCGCCTGCCGCCAGGATTTGTCGTCACTGCCCGCACCGGTAGTGCGCCCTTCGCTGCCATCGCCAACGAAATGCGGCGCATATACGGTGTACAGTTCCACCCCGAAGTCGCCCATACGCCGGATGGCGCGCACCTCATTCGCAACTTCGTGCGGAACATCTGCAAATGCGCTGGCGACTGGAACATGCGTGCCTTTAAGGACGAGGAAATCGCCAAGGTGCGCGCGCAAGTAGGCAAGGCCCGCGTGATTTGCGGCGTATCGGGCGGGGTGGATTCCTCTGTGGTGGCAAAACTGCTGCATGAGGCCCTGGGCGAGCAGCTCACCTGCATCTTTGTCGATACCGGGATGCTGAGGTTAAACGAAGGCAAAGAAGTCCATGTGCGCTTTACCGAAGCTTACGGCATCAACCTCACTTATGTCGATGCGGGGCCGATGTTCCTTTCCCGCCTTGCCGGCGTCACCGACCCCGAGCGCAAGCGCAAGATTATCGGCGAAACGTTTATTGAAGTGTTCGACGAGGAAGCCAAACGCGTCGGCGGCGCCGAGTTTCTGGCCCAAGGTACGCTGTACCCGGATGTTATCGAGTCGGTTTCCTTCACCGGCGGGCCCTCGGTCACCATCAAATCCCACCATAATGTTGGCGGATTGCCGGCGCATATGAAGCTCAAGCTCATCGAACCCTTACGCGAATTGTTCAAGGATGAAGTGCGCGCGCTGGGTATGGAGCTGGGCTTGCCGCGCGACCTTGTGTACCGCCACCCATTCCCCGGCCCCGGCCTTGCCATCCGAATCCCCGGCGACATTACGTTCGAGAAGCTCGAAATTCTGCGCCGCGCCGATGCGATTTATATCGAGGAGTTGCGCAAACATGATCTCTATGATGACATTTGGCAGGCTTTCGCCGTGTTGTTGCCGGTGAAAACCGTCGGTGTGATGGGCGATGCGCGCACCTACGAATTTGTCTGCGGCCTGCGCGCCGTAACCTCGAGCGACGGCATGACGGCGGATGTTTATCCGTTCCCGCCCACCATCCTGCATCATATCGCCGCGCGGATTGTCAACGAAGTGCGTGGCATCAACCGTGTGGTCTATGATATCACCAGCAAACCGCCGGCAACGATTGAGTGGGAGTAGGCTATGGTCGACCTGTTAGTGAGTGAAGTAAATCAGGCGCTGCGCGCCGACAAACTTGCCGCATTTTGGCAGCGCGGTCGCAAGCCAATATTCTACGCCTGTATCGCGGCCATACTGTTCACCGCCGCCTCAAGCGTCCGCGACCATTTCCGCGAGCAAAAGGCTGAGAAGGCGATGGAGCAGTTAGCCAGCGCGCGCGACGCTTACCGCAAAGGTGATTACGCGGCGGCGGTGCCTTTGTTTCATACGCTCGTCGAGGAAACCAGTGGTGACCTCAACGATATGGCGCGGCTATGGGAAGCGCGGGCGCTCACCGGCCAGGGCAAGAAGGAAGAGGCGGCGGTGTTGCTGGTTGCCATTGCTTCCGATCCATCCGGGCATGATTTGCTCTGGCGCGACCTTGCCTGCCTGCGACTGGAGGGGCTTAAGCCAGCCACGGTACCCGCATCCTGCAGCGATACGAAAGACTCGCCCTTGCGCATGCAGCGCCACGAATGGCGCGTTGCCGAAATGGTTGAGCAGGGCAAGCTGGATGAGGCACGCAAGCTGCTGAAATCCATCATCGTCCAGTCGGAAAATAACGCGAGCGAACGCGCCCGGGCGCAGGCGCTGCTGGCGTCGCTGGGGGAGGGGAAGTAGCCGTGAATCAGGAATCAGGAATCAGGACTCAGGAATTAAGGACGTTTCGTTTCTTGATTCCTTTCATCTTTTCATCCTGCCTCCTCCTTTCTGCCTGTGACCTGCCCGACTGGATTGGTGGACCCAAAAAAGAAATCAAACGCGCGCCGGGCGAGCGTATCGATATCGTCGCTCCTTCCTCCGGCCTTAAGGCGGACCCGGCGGCGCAAAGCACCGAAATCGAATTTCCCGACCAGCAAGGGCTCACCGACTGGACAAGCCGCAACAATGCGCTCGGTGGTGCCCATATCGGCCTGACCGGGATTGAGCATACGCAGTCCGAGCGCATCGGTGACGGCAACGCATTTTCGCATCCGCACGCGCCGCAGCCTATCGTCACCGGTGGGCTGGTCGTGGCGATGGATGCGGCGGGATTTGTCTCGGCGCATGATGCGGCGGACATCGATAATGTACGCTGGGTAAGTGCGGCGGGCGAAGAAGAGGATGGGGACGATGTGCTGGGCGGCGGTCTTGCTACCGACGGGCAGGTTATCTTCGCTACTACCGGCTTCGGTCGTCTGTTCGCCCTCGATCTTAAAACCGGCAAGAAACTATGGAAAACAAGCGTCGGCGCTCCGGTGCGCGGCGCCCCTGCGGTAAGTGCTGGCACCGTCGTTGTCCTCACCGCCGATGGCCAGACGCTGGGTTTCGATGCGGCAACCGGTGCGCCGCGCTGGAGCCATCGCGGCATCCGCGAATCGGCGGGTTACTTCTCCTCCACCGCGCCGGTTATCAGCGAAGACGGTATCGTCATGGCCGCCTATGCTTCGGGCGAAATCTTCGCCATGCGTGCCGAATCGGGCGACGTGTTGTGGTCCGACACGTTGGTTGCCGGTGATAAAACCAGCGCTTCGGCTGTATTCAGCGGGATTGATGCCGACCCTATCGTACAGGATGGGGCAGTAGTCGTGGTCTCCGCTGCGGGCGCCATGCAGGCCTCATCCCTGCCCAATGGCCGGCCCCTCTGGCAGCAGCGCATCGGTGCCCATGTCACACCATGGCCTGCGGGCAATGCCGTATTTATGTTGACCACAGGGCATGACCTTGCTGCCCTCCTTAAAGCCGATGGGTCGGTGCGCTGGGCCGTATCGCTCGCTGAGAAAGACGATCGCGGCAAGGATATCACCCCGCCATTATACGGCCCCATCCTTGCCGGCAACGCCATCATGGTAGTAAAGGGAGATGGCACACTCGTCACCTACCGCCCCCAGGACGGCAAACATTTACGCGACTATGAGCTCGATAGCGGCATCGTTTCCGACCCCGTCATCGCTGGCGGGGCGCTGTATCTGGTCGATAAAAGCGCAAGGCTGCATAAGTATTATTAGAATGTGACAAGTGACAGGTGGCAGGTGACATGTTACGCCTCGGCCCTTGTCACCTGTCACCTGTCACATGTCACTCTTATGAGCGCAGCGAAAATCATCGCCATTATCGGCCGGCCGAACGTGGGTAAATCCACGCTCTTTAACCGGCTTGTGGGCAAAAAAATGGCGCTGGTCGACGACCAGCCCGGTGTCACGCGCGATCGCCGCTACGCGAAAGCCGAGCTCGCCGGGATGAAATTCGACATTATCGATACGGCGGGGATGGAAGAAAAAGCGCCCGACACACTCACCGCGCGCATGATGAATCAAACACGCGAAGCCATCAAAGAAGCCGACATCATTTTGTTCATGGTCGATGCGCGCGCGGGCGTGACTCCGGCGGATGAATCGTTCGCCCGCCTGCTGCACCAAAGCGGCAAACCCATCGTGCTCACCGTCAACAAGGCCAAAGGCCGCGCCGGGACCAACGTCATGGGTGAAATCTATGCCTTGGGCTTTGAAAATCTTGCGCTCATCTCCGCCGAGCATGGCGAAGGCATGGGCGATTTGTTCGATGCGCTTTCGCCATTGATTGGCCAGGATCAGGCCGACATCGACGAAGGCGAGAAGCCGCTAAAAATCACGATTCTAGGAAGGCCCAACGCCGGCAAGTCCACGCTGGTCAACGCGCTGCTCGGTGAGGATCGCTTGCTGACCAGCCCGGAGGCGCACACCACGCGCGACGCCATCGCCGTGCGGTTCGAGCATAACGGCAAGCCGGTCGAAATCGTCGATACCGCAGGCATGCGCAAACGCGCCAATATGCAAGGCAAGGTGGAGCATCTGGCCGTCGCCGATTCCATCCGCGCCATGCAATTCGCCGAAATCGTCATCGTGCTGATCGACGCCACCGCGCCGCTCGAGAAGCAGGACGCGAACATTGCATCGCTGGTGGAGCGCGAAGGCCGCGCCTGTGTGATCGGCGTGAATAAATGGGATCTCGTCACCGGCGATAAAAAAGTCTGGATGGAGGAATTCAAATACCAGCTAAGCAAACATTTGTTCCAGATGGCGGGCGTCACCGTGGTGCCGATCTCCGCCTCGCGGGGCAAGGGCCTCGACACACTCATCGACGCCTGTTTTGCCGCGCGCGATGTGTGGGAATCGCGCGTATCGACGCCGGACCTCAATAACTGGCTGGAGGGTATGCTGGGCGCCCACACCACGCCGATGATCCGTGGCCGTCGCCTCAAAATCAAATACATGACGCAGGTGAAAACGCGGCCGCCGACATTCCAACTTTTCTGCAATATGTCGCGCGAATTCCCCGATGCCTATCTGCGCTACCTCGTCGCCGGCATCCGCAAAACCTTCGCCATGGAAGGCACACCGATTCGCACTATCCTCAAAGTCAGCAACAACCCGTTCGAGAAGAAAAAGAAGAAAAAATGACCGCCGCCGCCATTCGCATATCGCAACTGAAGAAAACCTATCAGGACCGCAAAACCGGTGAGGCGAAGGTGGCGCTCAAGGGCGTTGATCTTACCATTCCCAAAGGCTCGTTCTTTGGCCTGCTGGGGCCGAACGGTGCGGGCAAATCGACGATGATTAACGTCATGGCGGGGACGGTGGTAAAAACGTCCGGCACCGTCGAGATCATGGGCCACGATATCGATACGGAAAACCGCAGCGCCAAACTGTCGATCGGTGTGGTGCCGCAGGAGCTGATTCTCGATACGTTCTTCACCGTGCGTCAGGCGCTCGAAATTACCGCGGGTTATTACGGCATTCCCAAAGCCAAACGCCGCACGGACGAAATCATCACCGTCATGGGCCTCGCCGATAAGGCGGACGTGCCCTCGCGCCGTTTATCGGGCGGGATGCGGCGCAGGCTGCTCATCGGTAAAGCCCTTGTCCATAACCCGCCGGTGCTGATTCTCGATGAGCCGACTGCGGGGGTCGATGTCGAACTCCGCCGCTCGCTTTGGGAATATGTGAAAAAGCTCAACAAACAAGGCACGACGATTCTGCTCACCACCCATTACCTCGAGGAAGCTGAGGAATTGTGCGACGAAATCGCCATCATCAACCACGGCGACATCATTGCCCGCGACAAAAAACGCGCCCTCATGCGCGGCATCGACAGCAAGGAAGTCTTCTTCACCTTCGACAAACCGCTTTCGGAAGTGCCCACTGGCCTTGCCGATATGCAGGCATCCGTCCGCGACGGCTATTTGGTTGTGAAATACCAGCCGAGCTTAGCTGCGATGGAGGAAATCCTCGCCCGCGTGAAAGCCGCCGGCCTCACCATCCACGACATCTCGACCAAAGAAGTCGACCTCGAGGATTTGTTTGTGTCGCTTACGTCGGGCAAGGCGGCTTAGAACCGCTAATTGTCATCAAATCTTCACACAAAGCACCCCCCCCCCCCGTGGTATACTGAGCTTGTTGGTAGTAGAGCCGACAAGCGTTTTAACAAAACAGGGAGCAAGCCAATGGCTAATATAAAAACTGACGAAACCAATCAACCGAACATGCAAGAAGCAATTCGGAATTTTTCGATTTCCAAACAGGATGCGGTGACAAATGGTCAAAAAATGATTGATGAACTCGATGCGCTCGACGGTGCCAAGGATGAAGTTATCAGGCCAGCATTGGCCGTTGACGCTTTGCATAAGCGATACGGTGTGCCGAAAGACCCAAACGAAAAGACTATACCGGCGAATGTTGTGATACCAGTTGCGCTTGCGACGGATGTGATGCGTAAAGTAATAGACCTTCTTGACCATGATAAGGACGAAAAAATCAGTGGCGATGAGATGCTAAATCCGCCGCCATCCGTGGTGAAGTCGCTCGAAGAACTCAAAAAAACCGTTCCAGGCTCGGAATACCTGAAATAAAGGGACGACTTACCCTCCGATTTCCACCATCACCTCGTTGCGGCGGAAGAAAGGTAATGTCCATGGCGGGTTGTAAAAGGCCAGCGTCGGGCTGCCGCGCGGGCGCAGTTTATTGACCTTCACATACTCCGCCAACGCTTCCATATTTTTGGCAATACGCGCTTCATTTGCGGTACCGGAGAAGCGAATCACGGCAAATCGATGCGCGGGAATTGTCTTCAGCTTCACCGCTGTATTGTTCGGCTTCGGCAGGGTTTTCAGGGTGTAGCTTGAAGGCATCACGAAGCGCACCTTCCACTCGCCCTCAGCGCTTGCTTGTTGGATAACCGGTGCCGTCATCGCGATTTTCTCGGACTGCTGGGTAACGGGTGCGGTCATTGCCACTTTTGCTGACGCGGTATTGTCGCCGAAAATGTAACCGGCAATGGTGCGGAACCCTTCCTTGATGGCAATCTCGCGCTCACCTTTCACGGTTGTCTCAGCGATAATCGCGGGCTCATAGCGGCGCAACTCGATATTGCCCTCCGCCTTCTCGACGGTGTATTTCGCCTGCTCCACGCGGCTGGCAAGTGGCCCCCAGGCGATGATGGCAATCAGCGCGACGGCAACAACGATCCAGATCATTTTTTTGTTTCCTTTGGCAGTCTTCATGTGGGTCTCCATCCTAAGTTTTACCAGTCCCCCTACGCTAAAGCTTCGGGCGACACTCCTTCGCTCTAACGGTTTCAGGTGTCTGACTGGCGTCAGCCACCCGAAGCCCGTAAGGGCGAAGGGTGGCGCACCCGATTGGAGTCGAACCAACAACCTTTGCCTTCGGAGGGCAACACTCTATCCAGTTGAGCTACGGGTGCGCGCGAGGAGCGTCATACAGGGCCACGGGGGGCTTGGCCAAGTTTTTTCAACCAGCCAACAGCCAACAGCTTATAGCCGGGCTGAGCCACTTGCACGGCGGAGCTATAGGCTGTAGGCTCAAGGCCCATGAATTCCCGCTCCGCCTTTACCCTAGTCGAACTCGCCATCGTGCTGACGGTGATTGGTTTGCTCATCGGCGGGATTATGGCGGGAAGGGCGCTTTTATCCAACGCGGGCACTTCCGCGGTGATTTCGGATATCGAAAAATACTCCTCGGCGGTGAATGGCTTTTTCACCAAATACGAGGTGCTCCCCGGTGACATGAAAAACGCCACTGATTACTGGGGCACCGATAGCAATGGCTGCCCGACCAGCGCCGTTTATACGCCGCGCACCGATACCTGCAACGGCGACGGCAACGGCCAGCTGGGCAATAGCAATCCCGAACTCTTCCACGCCTGGCAACATCTCGCCAATGCGGGTTTTGTCAGCGGCGCCTTCAGCGGGGTGACGGGGGCGGATGGCGCGACGGATGCTTCCGTCGGTGAAAACGTGCCGCCGGCGCGCGTGGAGGGGGCAGGGTTCGCCTTCGCGCCCTATCTCGGCAACGGCTATGCGGGCGATGCCAACCGCTATGCGGGCGATTACGGCAATGCCACGCTCGTCTATGGCGGCGAAGACGGCACGAACTCGCTGACGAACAACGTGCTCACCCCGCCTGAAGCATGGAATATCGACACCAAGCTCGATAACGGGCTGCCGGGCTCGGGCCGCATCATGCCCTTCATCGGCGCCGGTCACACGAACTGCGCGGCTTCCGCCACCGCGTATAATATCGACTATGACAGCGCCGCCTGTGCACTGCTGGTGAATATCACCAATTAAGCTCTGCCAAGCGCGCTTGCCTGATAAAATGTTCTCTGTCAGGTTGAGGCATGCGTCGTGAGTCACAGCTAACACCTGTTATCCTCGCCGGTGGCGAGGGCAGGCGATTGGCGCCGATTACCAGCCCCGACCGCGCCAAACCCTTTATTCCGTTGCCCGACGGCAGGAGCCTGCTCACCAAGACCTGCGAACGGGTGAATGCGCCCGGTATATTCGCGCCGCCTGTCATCGTCGGGCAGGAATCCGCGAGGTTTTCACTACTGAACCATGCGCGCGATGCCGGCGTTACGCCGCAACCCATTCTGCTTGAGCCAAAGGTCAATAATACGGCGATGGCGGTCGCTGTAGCGGCCGCTTACGCCCTGCAAACCAACCCCGATGCCGTGCTCGCCATCCTGCCCGCCGATCACGCGATTGAGCCTGCCGAGCGTTGGCGCGACACGGTGGCGCGCGCGGCTGAGGCTTCCGTCACGGCCCAGAAAATCTGCCTGCTGGCGGTGAAACCGGAGCATCCCAGCCCCGAATACGGCTATATGGCGCTTAAAAACGAAGGTTTGTGGTATCGGGTCGAGCGCTTCATCGAAAAACCCAAAGAGCCGGAAATGCTGCTTGCCGCCAATGGTGGCGCGTTGCGTTGGGCATGGAACGCGGGCCAGTTCGTCGCACCCGCGCGCGTCTTTGCGGAAGCATTCGCGGTGCAGGCAGCGGCGATTTGGTTGGCGGCGCAAAATGCGGTCGTGCGGGCGCGGTCGGAGTGGGAATTTACCCTGCTTGATGCAGGCGCTTACATAGGGCTAGAGCCAATTTCCTTCGATCGTGCCGTCCTCGAAAAAATCCCATCCATCGCCTGCACGCTTGAAACATCCTGGCGTGATTTAGGCACGATTGCCGCATGGGAGTCCTACACCGGCATGTTGGCTGCAGCCTTCACACAATCGCCCCTGCGTAACGATCGCCCATGGGGATATTTTGAACTCATCGCTCGCGACGCCCACCGCGTAGAAAAACAGCTTGTCATCTATCCTGGATGCCGTCTTTCCCGCCAATGCCATCGGTTGCGTAGCGAGCAATGGGAAATTATCGGTGGCATTGCCCATATAGAGCTTGATGATGAGCAGATTATTTTACAAGCGGGCGATACCATTACCATCTCACCCTATCGCTGGCATCGGCTGGCCAATAAAGAAGAAAAACTATTAATTATTAATGAGGTACAGTGGGGCGCTCCCGACGAAAATGACATAGAACGCAGTGATGATGATTATGGAAGATTAAAATATCTTATAACAGTGCTGTAAACAAAGATTAATTATAAATATCGTAAAAGAGGAAAATATTGCCTAATTATTGTATTATATATATTTATTAGTTTGTTCATGCTAATTTATACAAAGACTTTCTGTTATATTGATCTGCTGTTCTATAGCGATCGTTATTAGAGGAAAATATAGGCAAGATAAATAAGGAAATGCCCACCAGTCTCCTCTCGAAAGAACAAAAATCATCCCCCTGATTTTATATTTCGTGCCCGATAGATTGGGGTTTCACGCGGCGCGTCGGAGAAAAAACGAAGCGTGGGATAACTTTGTGCGTGAGCTGTGCATAGTTGAATAATCCGCGCATTTGCTTGATTTGTACGCGTTATTCGGTTCGGCTAATCCACCGAGATTTCCTCATTGACGCCACGCACTAAAAGACTAGCCTCGGCGCCTGTTTTAAATCTTGCGGGGATGTCTGGGCATGCGGTCAGGCGGGTTGTCGGATGGCCTGACCGTCCCGATTTGTCGTCGCATGGCTTAGATTAGGACTACTATATATAGTGATAGCGCGGAATCGGCAAATAGGGGGTGTAGGGCAGGGGTGTTCACGTAAGGTTATTTGTTTAATGGGCTGTAATTTAACAATTAAAATCATTTCAAGAAATTTTTTATGATGATTCTGCAATTTTGCCACTGGACAGCGATACCACAAGATGTAGTATCGGCTCCCTGCACGCCGAAAACTACGAATTTCTCTCCTCGCGCGTGCCAAACAGGGTTCAACATAAAAAAATTAAGGGGTGTGCGATGACAACAACTGCAATCAAGGTCGATTATGCGCGCGATAAATACCTGACCGATTTCGGTCGGGCGACACTCGATGATCGCTATTTGCTGCCTGACGAAAAATATCAGGACCTTTTCGCGCGCGTTTCCACCTTTTATGGCGACAGCCCAGAGCACGCGTCACGCCTGTACGATTACATCAGCCGCATGTGGTTCATGCCGGCAACGCCGATTCTCTCTAACGGTGGCACCACGCGTGGCCTGCCGATCAGCTGTTTCCTCAACGAAACGGAAGATTCGCTCAAAGGCATCGTGGATCTTTGGAACGAAAATGTCTGGCTCGCTTCGCGCGGCGGCGGGATCGGTTCCTACTGGGGTAACCTGCGCGCGCTCGGCGAGAAAGTCGGACGCAACGGCAAAACTTCCGGCGTGGTGCCTTTCGTGCGCGTTCAGGATTCGCTCACGCTTGCTATCTCGCAAGGCTCGCTGCGTCGCGGCTCATCGGCCGTCTATCTCGATATTTCGCATCCAGAAATCGAAGAGTTCATCGACATTCGGCGTCCGACGGGTGGCGATCCCAATCGCAAAGCACTGAACCTCCATCACGGCATCGCCATCACCGACGCGTTCATGGAAGCGGTCGAGAAGGACGAGAAATGGGATCTCTTATCGCCAAAAGACAAGCATGTGGTCGAAACCGTGAAAGCCCGTGATCTCTGGGCCAAACTCCTTACCACGCGCATCGAAACGGGTGAGCCTTACATCATTTTTATCGACACGGTGAACAAGGCGATTCCCCAGCACCACAAAGAAGCAGGCCTGTTTGTCAAAATGTCGAATCTCTGCTCGGAGATCACCCTGCCGACCGGCTTCGACCATCTGGGTAAAAGCCGCACAGCGGTATGCTGCTTGAGCTCGCTCAACCTCGAATATTACGACGAATGGAAAAACCATCCGCACTTTATCGAGGATGTCATGCGTTTCCTTGATAACGTCCTGCAGGATTTTATCGACACCGCGCCGGAATCCATGCAGCGCGCCGCCTATTCTGCCATGCGCGAGCGCAGTGTAGGTCTCGGCGTGATGGGTTTTCACTCCTATCTGCAATCGAAAATGATTCCGTTCGAATCGGTGATGGCGAAAGTCTGGAACAAGAAAATGTTCGAGCATATTCGTAAAGCTGCCGATGCGGCTTCGCTCACATTGGGCGAGGAGCGCGGGCCGTGCCCGGATGCCGTCGAGTTTGGCAGCAAAGAGCGCTTCAGCAATAAAATGGCTATCGCGCCAACGGCGTCGATCTCAATCATCACCGGCAATGCGAGTCCCGGTATTGAGCCGTATGCGGCGAATGTGTTTACGCAAAAAACCTTGTCTGGTTCCTTCCCCGTGCGCAATAAGTACTTAAAGCAGGTGCTGGCAGAGAAGGATCAGGACACACCCGAAGTCTGGTCATCCATCACCACCCGCGAGGGTTCGGTGCAGCATCTCGATTTCCTCGACGAGGCCGAGAAACTGGTGTTCAAAACCGCCTACGAAATGGACCAGCGCTGGGTGGTCGAGCATGCGGGCGATCGCGCGCCGTTCATTTGCCAGGCGCAATCGCTGAACATTTTCCTCCCCGCCAACGTGCATAAGCGCGACCTGCATATGCTGCATTACATGGCGTGGAAAAAGGGCGTGAAGTCGCTGTATTATTGCCGTTCGGCGAGTTTGCAGCGTTCGGATAAAGTCTCGAACAAAAGCGAAACGCCGGAGATCCAGCTCGAAATGTCACTCAAGAACAAACAGTCGTCATACGAAGAGTGCCTAGCATGTCAGTAAAACCGTGGCATGAACATCAACAAGAGATACGCAAAACCGCAAAAGCTGGAGATACAGCTGAGCTGAGGGCTGATGGGAAATACGTTGGTATTTTATATATCCAACAATGTGATGTTAAAACTGTAACTGGAAGTTCCATTTTCCCTACTCATAGAGAAAATGGTATAGGCATAATCAGTGAGGCACTTGTCACCTTCCCTCGTGAAAATATTTATCAATTACTTCAATAATAGGAAAAATTATGTCCCTACTCGACGCCAAACCGATTTACAAACCCTTTGCTTATCCGTGGGCGTATGAAGCTTGGCATATGCAACAAAGGATTCATTGGCTGCCTGAAGAAGTGCCGCTCGCTGATGACGTCAGGGATTGGAAGAAAAATCTAGCGCCTTCCGAAAAAAACCTGCTGACGCAGATTTTCCGCTTCTTTACGCAAGCGGATATCGAGGTCAATAACTGCTACATGAAGCATTATTCGCAGGTGTTCAAACCCACCGAAGTGCAAATGATGCTCTCGGCGTTTTCCAACATGGAAACCGTGCATATCGCTGCCTACTCGCACCTGCTGGACACGATCGGTATGCCGGAGAGTGAATATACCGCCTTCATGAAATACAAAGAAATGAAGGACAAATACGACTACATGCAGCAGTTCAACGTCAACTCGAAAGAGGACGTGGCGCTCACGCTGGCCGTATTTGGCGCCTTCACCGAAGGGCTGCAGCTGTTCGCATCATTCGCGATTCTGCTGAACTTCCCGCGTTGGGGAAAAATGAAAGGCATGGGGCAGATTGTCACCTGGAGCGCGCGCGACGAAACGCTGCATACCAATAGCATCATCCGCCTGTTCAAAACCTTCTGCGACGAGAATCCCGAAGTGTGGACGGACGAATTGCGCTCCAAGCTCTATGTCGCCTGCAACACGATCGTCACCCATGAGGATGCCTTCATCGATCTCGCTTTCGGCCTTGGCGAAGTGCAGGGCCTGGCGCCGAACGATGTCAAAAGCTACATCCGCTTCATTGCCGACCGCCGCTTATCGCAGCTCGGCCTGCAGCCCATGTATCAGATCGAGAAGAACCCGCTGCCGTGGCTGGATGATTTGTTAAACGGCGTCGAACACACCAACTTCTTCGAAAACCGCGTCACCGAATATGCCAAAGCGGCAACCCAGGGAACATGGGACGACGCATTTGTGATTCACGAAACCACGGCGGCGGCTTAACGGTCGTGGCCGAGCTAACCCTTGCTGCAGGCGCGCAAGCCTTCGGCGACGGGCAGCATCCGACAACCCGTATGGCGCTGGCGGCGATTGAGGCGATTGACGCCAGCCAGTTCAGCTCACGCAGCGCCTGCGATATGGGCTGCGGCTCGGGGATTTTATCACTCGCTATTGCCGCGAAGTTCGGCTGCCCCGTTATCGCGGCGGATGTGTTGCGCGAATCGGTCGAAGCCACGCGCGAGAATGCTGAAAAGAATCAACTGGCAGGGAAAGTGACCCCCATCCATTCCGACGGTTTCCGCCATGAGGAAATTGAGGCAAAAGCGCCGTTTGACCTCATCGTCATGAACATCCTCGCCGAGCCGCTATTATCGCTCGCCGCCGATGCAGCGCGCCACCTTGCCGAGGGCGGTGTGCTGATCTTAAGCGGCATTTTCCTCTGGCAGGAAAGCCAAATACGCGAGGCCTACCAATCGCTCGGACTCGAGCTTGGCGAGCGCCTCACCGTGGGCGACTGGGTAACGCTGGTGTGGCAGAAGCCATAAGCTATTGGTATATATAAAAACAAATGGCCATCGCGCCACGCGATTTCACATAACTGTCACACACGGAGGGGCATTTTTTCGCTACACTGTAAGTGAGTAATCCTCTGAAAGGAAAGCAGTTTGGATATTCGTATCGCACAGCATCCAGGTTTGACGCCGCGTACCGTCATCAATGGTGCGCGGTCGCAAACTAGCGCGACGCCCGGTGAGGACCCGCAGGCCCGCGCCGGTAACGGCGCAGACCCGCAAGACTTCGCGCGCGATAATCGGATTCAGCTCAAGCACGGTTCGCTGTTCATCGACCCCTATCTGGCGCTACATCCCCGCGAGCTTGATCCAAAAAATGAAGCGCGCCTGCGCAAGAAACTGACCCTCACCTACACGATCAACAACCCGTCCTTTTTCGAGACGCCGGAGCGTACGGCGGTGGCGCTGCACCTGACCGAGCTGATCCCGGTGTCGCTCGACGCCAAACGTTCGAAGCTGATGGCGGAAGTAAAGAAATTCAACGAGGCGGCGGCGAACGGCCAGGACCCCGATCTTATCAAGGGCATCAACGATAAGCTTCACCCTTTTGCCGCCATTGTGCGCGACACACTGAAAAGTCCCGAGACCGATCCTGTCGGTATGGAAGCGCTGAAAAACGGTGTTGCCACCTACCTGCTGGTGCGTGAAAAACTGACGAACAACGGCTATCTCAGCCAGCTCACCGACTACACGCCGCGCTTGATGAATACCGACCAGGTGCTTAATGACCTGTCGGAGAAAATAGGCGCCACGCCGCTTGAGATGCGCGCGGCGGCACTCAAAGGCGGCATCGATGGCGTCGGTCAGTTACTCAAGATTGATCCGCGCTATGTGGCGGATGTAAAGGCGCTCACTACCCATATTTCCACCAGGGATTTTGGCTACAACATGATCGAACATTGGCATATCGGCCGCCAGCTTTTGGGGCTCGATGCGCCGCTGGAAAAGAAAATCAGCACCGGACTCGATGCCCGCATTACCGCCCGTATTGACGAATACCGTAAAAAGGTAAAGCAGCATTACGACATTCCCGAACCGCTGAAATCGGAAGAAAAACGCATCGCCCAAGCGCTTGAGCTTGTCACCCCCATCCAGCGCAAGCTAATGTACGCGCTGGGCTATGAAATCTGCTTCACACCTGAAGTGACGGCGGACGACATCGCCTTTCACAAGGGCATATACGGGCTGCACCGCAAGGCGGCAGATGACCTCAATGCCTTCCGTGGCACCTACCGTATTTATTTCTCCGGTAAAGGTGACCTCGAAGGCTCGATGCGCACGCTGGTGCATGAAATCGCCCATAACCTCTGGCCGAATCATTTTACAGCGCAGGAGGTAGAACGCATCGACCAGCTGGCCAGCGCCGACACCGCGCGTTTTCATGCTATCGGTCGCCTCATCGACGCGCATTTCGGCGAAGTAGAATCCTTGCTAAAAGCCTATCAGGCGGCGGACGCTTCGGGTAAATCTGCCGTACTGACGCGTGCCAACGTACTGTTCGGCCAATATGGCATCGGCGCCGATGCGCTGTTTCCGCATCTTCGCGATGCGCATGAATTCCAGTACATGGTCAAGCACGCGATGGATACGCTTGATGTTGAGGGCGAGCGCTACAGCCGTAGCGGTTATGATTCACCGCAGGAGCGCTTCCGCGAAGTCATCTCACGCTTTGCTGAACTCAAACAAGTACGCTATCGCGGCGAGCCGGAGTTGCTGAAATACCTGGCGCCCGGCCTTACCGAGATTTTCGATGCGCATTATGTGCCGCATCTTGAGCGGGTGTATCGCGACCTTCTCAAGGCCCATCCGGCGGAACTGCCGGTTGCTGAACAGGCCGCATCGTTCACGGGCGACGAGCCACGTGTGATCGAATGGCGCAAGAAAGAGGAGCGCCCGGGCGATGAACGCCGTCCCGTTGCCTTCCGTAGCGCTTCCGTTTCCATATCGCCCCATGCGATTGCCATCGGCAAGGCGCCCGGTGTACGGGAATTGCCAACATCCGCCATCCGCGCTTTGCATGCCATGGGTATTACAACACCCGCCATTACCGGGGTCTAAAGGCGCTTAAGCCTTCGAGCATACCCATTCTTGCGCGAGCGCACCAAATACTCTAGACGGAGCGTAGGCCGGTTTAGCTCAGCGGTAGAGCAGCGGTTTTGTAAAGTTCGAGTCCAAAGCAACTTTTCTAATATCTTGTATTAAATAACATCCACTTACCCTTTCCTCATTCATTTCGGATGGTTTCCGGGGGAATATAGGGGGAATAAATCGGGTGTTATTGGATGAGTCTATTGCCGGATAAATAGTCCTTCAGCTTGGATTAGTAATCTGCTTAAAATCTAGACGCCTTGTATATTAAAAATATGATTAAATTTGAACTCAATAGAATGACCAATTACTCGGATGAAGAAATCATCCGTGAGATTCAGCGCGTGGCTAATGTCCTAAACATCTCGCCATTGACGATATCCGCCTTCCACAAGGAATCAAAGGTCAACAGAACTACGATTGGCAAGCGTTTTGGTGGATGGAAAGCCGCATTGGAGGCGGCAAACCTTGGTCATTTATATAGCGGCCAACCTGTTACGCAAAACATGCGTGAGCAAAAGAATAAGAATATCGGAGATGAGGAACTACTAAGCGAATTACAGCGGGTTGCATCCGTAGTTGGTAGAAATGATATATCAAGCGGCGATATTAAAACACATAGCTCAGTTGATAAAGATGTATTTAGCAGAAGATTTGGTTCTTGGGAAAAAGCAATTCAATTGGCTGGATTAGAAAGACGCGCGCCGGGGGCAGCACGGCGTGTTCATACAAACGAAGACCTTTTTGAGAATCTACTGAATGTATGGACTCACTATGGACGGCAACCACACTTTTCAGAAATGAATGATCTACCTTCTAAAATAAAAAACAAAAATTATACAAATCGCTTTGGGACATGGAGAAAAGCTCTTTTATCATTCGTTGATTTCATGAATGGTGATTCGTCGGAAGACGTTAATATCCCGCCAACAACTCAAAATACTATTTTTCCGATTGAAAAATCTTTAGAGCGAACTGAAAAAAAGCAACCCGGGGATCGCCGAGCAATTCCCTCAGGATTGCGATTCAAAGTTATGTATCGGGATCACTTCAAATGTGTTCTGTGCGGAGATAATCCCCCAGCAACCCCGGGGTTAATACTTCATGTTGACCATATTATGCCATGGTCAAAGGGCGGGAAAACGCAGATTGATAATCTTCGCACCCTCTGTGCTAGCTGTAATATTGGTCGCGGCAATCGATATTCGGATTAGATGCACTTTTAGTTAGAGACGCCTCTAAAGATTCACGCCTCGATTGTCCAAATTGGGTGCCAATTGCCCACCGAAATTTAGAACCAGAGCCAACTCGGACTTGAACCGCTTGGTGCAACTTCTCGAGAGTTCACAAACTATAGGAAAATTGCTCAAGCATTCAGTTCTTGAGCCTCTGATTCAGGAACACCTTCGCCATAATAAGCATGAACTTTACCATCATGCTCTTCATGCATGACTACTACCATGACATCTTGCTTATCAACTAAACGTATGCAGTGAATATCAAGTAGCCACTGTATTTTGTTGACCCACTCCAGTACCGGAATCTCAAAATTTACTTTGCGCTCCCGTGGAGTGTACGGATTCCACACATGTAGTACAAGGTTGCACAAATTTAAAAGCTTGGTGAATTCATCTCTAGTAAGAAAATTCTTGTCAGACTCTTCAAAGTGCTTAACCCCCGAACTAAGTGTTATTGGTGGCTTTAAAGGTTTGGGATAAAAGTCAGGATTTATTTTGGCAATGTTATCTAAAAGAGGATCTATTTTGCGGTGCTTGATATAGTTCTCGTGAGCTTCGGAATATTTTTCCTGATTAGCAATGAGTGATCCAAACGCTATCAACTCTAATATTTTCCTTAAGTGTATGCACACTAATTCATAATCGAAGTCTTCTCTTCCTAGAGTGTTACCGTCGCTTACAAACTCTTTAATGACTGCAATACGACGCTTTATATCTTCCATGCATTCGCAGTATTTTATGCGGTCTTCTTGTGTATTAGCCATTTTGCATGCCTTGTCCTTATCGCAGCCGCTATGATTTGGTTGTGGTGAATTCGATTCGTTCTAGAGGGTGACTAGCTCCGCGAGTTTGGCCGCGACGTCGGCCATCGTCATTTCTGCAGTGTCTAAGCCGTTTCGCGAGGCGAGCATGGGGCTGACTTCGCGTAGAGCTTCATACGTCGTGTTATGCACGACAGGAACAAGCTGGTCACGCGCTAGGAGCACTGAAAGCTCCTTATCTGCAACGCCCCCCGCCGCTGGAAGGCGCTTCAGCAGCGCAGGGGTTACGAGCACGACCCCGACTTGTGACTTCGCCAAGCCCTTGTCGATAGCGCGGAGAAACGGCTCGCCGAGGCCAATGTCATTCTCGCTGAACCAGACCGAGACACCGCTTGCCACAAGCAGATCGTATAGTTCCTTGGCTACCACCTGACGGTCGTCCCACGCATGGCACAGAAAGAACTGCCGAAGATCGGGCAGGGACGCTCGCTTCTCGACGGTCTCGCGGATTGGTGTGAGTGCACGCACTTCCTCAGGTGTGTATAACTGAGACGAACCGGCTCCCGACCAGCGTGGCTTTGTGCTGCGGCTGGACCTACCACTACTACTCTGACCGCCCCCACTGCTCCCCGACGAGGGGTAGGACGGGGACGAATAAGAGGACGATCCATAATAGCTACTGCTGTACCCACCACTGTAACGGCCAGAGCGGTAACGACATGCAGGGCAGTTCGCTGCGGCGCTCGGTGAGCGATGGCCTTCTCTAGGTGCTGTGCATCTAGCCATGTTATGCCTCCTTAATGATTCAACAGTAGAACCACTCATCTATTTGAATCGCCTTATTTCTATCCGATTTCGTAAAAAATCGGCATAGGGAATTTAGAACCAGAGCCAACTCAGGCTCCCACACGGAATTGAACCACTTTTACATATACTGCTTCCGAAATGGTGCTGCTGGCAGGAATCGAACCCGCGACATCCAGTTTACAAAAC
>JANNSK010000098.1:0-49428 GCA_031402515.1 Alphaproteobacteria bacterium
CCGGCGATTTCCTCGACGATTTTCCTCACCACCATCACCGACTGCGTCGGCTTCTTCAGCTTCTTAGGCCTCGCCACGCTGATTTTGCTGGGGCACTAGGAAGGTTTCAGGTTCCGGGTTTCAGGGAAGCGTGTGTAGCGGCGGCTATCACCGGCCGCGGGGGGGCTTGGGTCGATTGCGCTCCTCCGCGCGATCCGCGGGCCGTTCGTCCCTGACGGCAGGGGCGTCGATAGCATGTGGCGTTGTCCCGCCGCCAACCTGCTGCCGCGCGATGGCTTTAGCAATGTCGTTGAACTCGTGCGCCGGGCCGATAAGCGGCGTCATGCGCGTGGTTTCGGTTACAGGCCAGAATCCCATCTTCACCCGGCGTTCGTCGAGCATGGCACCGGTAATCTGTACGTGACGGACACGACGCATGTCATCAATAGCTGTCTTGGTGATATCTTGGTCGACAACCGTATCCAGCGGAATATCATCAATGGTCATTGTAGGGCCGATGCTTTGATTAAGGAAGTATATTGAACGTGCACGCAATCCCTTTGGTAGTGGCGCCGGGTGGTTACTATGAATGGAAAGCAGCCCTTTTGTAGTAAGTCTTTCCGGCAACGGATAATCACCATCGAAGCTGATATTCGCATCGGTAGTAAATCCCTCAGGCAACCTAACGCCATCGGTTATCATGAGCGTAACAGCAGCCTCTCGCGGCACGCGATAGTAGAAATTTTTGGGGAGGTTATACATATCGTAATACTTCCCATCTTGCAGGATAATTTTGGCTTTCAGTATCTGATATGGGCTGGAGTCAGGCATAGATATCTGCTTCGACTGTATCGCGTCCAAGGTTTCTTCGTAGGTGATGAGGCCTGCTTTTCGGAGTTCAACCAGAGTGTGCCAGTTGGCGGCACCTGGAAACATTTGGTATTTGTGCATATAACTTCTGGCAAAATCTTTACTGACGTAACCAGCAATTAAATTGCCTAAGCTCAGCACATGGTTTCCCGAACCGACTAACCCCTGTTCCACAAATCTTTGGACATACGGCATATACTCCGCGATAGGCTTTTTGTCTCCCTTCCCCTTTACTTGTACTATCCGCCCTCTTCCCGCATCGAGCTCAATCGTCACATGTGGCTTGTTAAAGCGATCGCGTAAGGAATAAATTTCAGTTTTGCCGGACTCGACGCCATCATCATACGCGCCCTGACCAACGCAGTGGCTCATGCAGACGCCCTCGGCCTTTAACTCGTCGGCATTGGTAAGCCGCACCATGCGAAAACCGTTGCCGAGATCGATGCCTTTATCGGCGGTTTTCGTGCCGCCCGCGGCAATGACGCTGTCGCGCATTTGCTGGTTCTTGATGTCCATCGCCTTATCGGCTTCCTTAACGGCTTGCCCCAGCGAACCGATTTTGAGCAATTTCAGCGGGCGGCCCTGCGCATCGACCCTGCTCAACCATGGATCGTTGTCTTTCACCGAGGCAGCAATCCAATCCGCAACGTGGGCAACGTCAGTCTCTACTTTGTTATGACGTGTCTGCCAGAACTCATAATACGGCCCACCGTTTGGCCATTTGGCCTTCAGCCAGTCCGGGGCATTTCTGGGTAATGCTTTAAGTTCTAACAGACAGGATGGTTCTTTCTGCAATGCATTCTTCAGCGCCAACTGCAGCAGTTTCGCCTCGCGCGGCTTGTCGGGGAAAAACGATTCGAGATACTCGTCAATAGCTTCTGGATTGATAACATTGGGCATAGTGCCAGAATATCAGAGAAAAACGTCAGTAGTATGGCAGTTTTGTGAAGATTTGATGACATTTTGACTTAGCCGCCCGTTCCGTCCTTGCCGCTTCACTTGTATATTGGGCAGAGCAGTGCCACATAGGATGCCTAGCTGAAACCTAAAACCTGCCCCCCCGTAACCAAACTCCCATCCCGCACGAATTGGTAGATATATGCGACTCATCGCCCTACTTACTGCCATCATCCTCGGAGGTGCCGCTATGGCGCAGGAATTGACGCAAGAGGAACTGAATCCAAAGCCGCCGGAACCCATCATCAAAACCGCGATATTTGCGGGTGGCTGCTTCTGGTGCATGCAACCGGCGTTCGACGGCACACCCGGCGTTACCGCCACCAGCGTCGGCTATACGGGCGGCGCATCTCCCAACCCCACCTACGAGCAGGTGACAGCCGGTAATAGCGGCCATATCGAGGCCATCGAGGTGACCTATGACGAGCGCCGGGTGGCATACGCGCGGCTGCTCGATATTTACTGGGAAAATATCGATCCCACCGATGCGGGCGGCCAGTTCGCCGACAGGGGAAGTCAATACCAGACCGCTATTTTCGTCGCCGATGAGGCCCAGCAGCTAGCGGCGGAAACGTCAAAGACAGCGGTGGCGGCGCGATTCCCCGATCATCGTATCGCCACGGTGATCGTCCCTGCCAAAGCCTTCTATCCGGCAGAAGATTACCACCAGAAATACTACCAGAAAAACGCTGGTCGCTACACGATGTACAAATACGGCTCCGGCCGCGCGGGGAAGCTTGAGCAGATTTGGGGCGAGAAGAAGGAGAAGGTGGAGTAGCCGCTCCGTCATTGCGAGTGCTGATGATCTGAAGCAATCTCAGTCTTCGTCATCCTTGCGCTCGTCGCGAGGATCCGCCTCGGAGTGGATGCTCGCAATAAATGCGAGCATGACGGCGTGGGGTTGGTTTGATTGATTCACTCACGCTCGTAATGAAAGAGAATCAGCGAATCAGCCTTAGATTCTCCAGCACGATGCGCTCTTCTTCGGAGACGACTTCTTCGTTATCGTTGTCATTGTCGAAAGTAGTGGAGAGCAGTGAGATGGCGGGAGCGGACAGGCGCTTCTGCTCGTCCTCGATAAATATCTTGTCGGTGCGTTTGAGTTTGCCGTCGACGAACGCGCCATCCTCGATGGTGAGCGATTCATGCATCACCGTACCGGTGACCTTGGCGCTGGCATAAAGCATCACGGAGGTGGCCTTCACCAGCCCCTCCACCGTGCCGTACACATGCACCACCTCGGCAATGACGTCGCCCTTCACGCGGCCATTCTCGCGGATGGAAACCGTATGGCAGCGCACATTGCCTTCGATTTTTCCATCAATATCAAGCATGCCCTCGCTGATGACATTGCCCAGCACGTTCATATCGGCGGCGATGACGGAAGGCGTCATCCCCCGCTTGCCGATGCCGGAAGTGGCTTGCGGTTTTTTATCGTTAGTTAAGCGCCCGAACATTGCTACCTGCTTTGAGGAAATTATTAGGATTGATGGGCTTGTCCTGATAGCGCACTTCGTAATGCAGGTGATTGCCAGTGGAGCGGCCGGTGGAGCCCTGCACGGCGATAAGCTCGCCGCGCTTTACCCACTGGCCTTCCTTGACCAACACGCGGCTCAAATGCCCGTAGCGCGTGGAAAACCCGAAACCATGCTCAACATCGACCGTATTGCCGTAAGCGCCCTTCCAGCCGGTGAAGGTCACTTTGCCCTCACTGGTCGCTTTGATTTCTGCGCCGACAGGCCCTGCAAGGTCCACCCCACTATGTTGGGCAAGCGAACCCCTGAACGGGTCGATACGCCTGCCGAAACCACTGGTCTGGCGATAGTTGCTCGTAGCGAGCGGTGCGGCGAGCGGCATGGCGGAGATGATTTCATGCAGCGTCATCATCCGCTTGATCGTGAAATAAAGCTCGGTTTCCTTGCTCTTGAGCAGGTTGCCTTTCACCGGCTCCAGCGGACCGCCCTGCCCGCCTTTTCCGCCCTGAATGCGACCGTATTTCTCGCGGCGCTGCTCGTCCTGATTGACCTTGGCTTGCGCCTGGCGCTCAAGCGGTGCGGCATCGACCCCGGTCGCGGCGATAACCGATTCAATCTCACGGATTTTACCAGCCGTGGCCCCGCGAATATCGGCAATCATTTCCTCATGCACGAATTGGAGTTCTTTGACTTTATTCTCGAGGAAATCAATACGCTTGAACACGGCGTTGTATTTCTCGTTCACCTCATCGTTGGCCACGGCAAGATTCAGCGTTTTTCCTGCCGGATTATCCTCTTTTGCCAGTTGTTCGGACATCATTTTGGCGTAGCTTGTGAGCTTGCCGTTATTTTCTTCCTTGGCCAGTTTGGTAAGGTCGCGCTTTAGGAGCGTAAATTCAGCCTCAACCCGCTCGTTTTCTTCCGTGGTAGAGGCAAGTTTGCGGTCTTTTTCCACCAGCACTTCCTGCGCCGCCATGTAGGAGCCCGAGGAGTAGGACGCCCAACCAACCACAAACAAAATCGCCGCCAATGTCAAGAACTGGGTGCCAACAGCGAAGGGAACATGCTGGGTTTTATGCTCGGAAATCACAATGATGCTGCGCTTGCAGAACAGACGGCCAAACACCCGGTCGTTCACGCGCTTGAATAACGATTTTTTCTTCTGACCCGTCCGTGCCATAATTTTTTCCAGTCCCGAATGATGCGCCGCTTCAGGAGGAAGCAGCATTATCTTTCAAAAGGATGGCTGCAAAGAAACCATCGGTCCCGTCTTGATGCGGGGTGAGTGTCACGCAAGGGCCTATACCATCCCTTGAGTTGACGTGTTTATTCCATACCCTATCTGGCGGTGCAACCTTAAATGTCGGGTTATGCTCAAGAAATTGTTTTACCTGCCAGAAATTCTCATCCGGGAAGATGGAGCAGGTGATGTAAACCAGCCGCCCGCCTGGCTTTACGAGGCGCGAGGCCGAATCGAGAATCCGCTGCTGGACCGCCTTAACTTCAGTTAAGTCATCGAGGCTGAAGCGCCATTTAAGGTCGGGATTCCGCCGCCAAGTGCCGCTTCCTGAGCAGGGGGCATCAACGACGACCCAATCGGCCGAGGCCACATGGCGCTTAATGAATGGGTCGCGCTCGTCGCGCAATACATGCGACTGGACGTTAGACACCCCGGCGCGGGCCAATCGTTTGGGCATCTGGCCGAGGCGTTTTTCGGATGTGTCCCACGCCAGTAGCCGACCCTTATTGCCCATCGCAGCGGCCAGACTAAGTGTCTTGCCGCCAGCCCCTGCGCAGAAATCGATGACTTTCTGGCCCGGCCTGGCCTCGACCAGTTGGGCGACGACCTGGCTGCCCTCGTCCTGCATTTCGAACATGCCGTCCTTGAAGGCTTGCGTGGTGAATGCCGGCAGGCGTTTTTTCAGGCGCACGCCAATCGGCGAAATCGGCGTCGGCGTGGCGAAATACCCATCCTTATCAAGGGCGAGAATGAGGTCGCCACGGTCTTTGCATTTGAGAAGGTTGGCGCGGAGATCGATCGGCGCTTGCTGGTTTAACGCATCCATCGCATCCGGCAGCCAGTTGCCGAAAGCGTCCTTGAGGCGACCCTCCGCCCAGTCGGGATAGTTGTAGCGCGCTGGATTTGGCATGCGGTGATCGAAGAATTCCTTCCCCTCCAGCCGCGACAGCATGGTGAGCTCCGGCTCGGTCAGGCACGACGGCGCATATTGCTGACCGTTAAATAACGCGATGATTTCCTCGCGCTTTTTGTCTTTGAACATGAGGGCGGCGAGCACCACATGGCGCGGGGTAACGGCGCGATCGCATTGCTCGACATGCCATTCGAGTGAACCGCCAAAGCGCAGCACGAAATAGACGAGCTCCGACACCACCCCGCGATCCTTCGAGCCGATATAGCGCCGCTGCTTGAAATAGTTGGAAAGCATGCCATCCACCGGCAAGCGGCGGTCACCTTTCCACACATTCTGGATCTCTTCCAGAATTTCGATAACGGCTTGGATATGTGCTGCGGGTTTCATCGGGAGTGAGGGTTTAGCGGTAACTCAGTAGACTCGCAACCTTTTCGGCATCACCCCGTTTCACGGAGATGTCATCCCGGTTCGTGACGCTAGTGGGAGATTGTCACCCCGCACTTGTTGCGGGGTCCGGGCGTTTCAAAAAGCCTTCTGGCTTTTTGAAACCACTAAAAACTCCTTTTTGTTTGCAAAAAATGTCTCCTGACATTTTTTGCATCCAGACCCCGGAGTTTTTTGTCTCCTGACAAAAAATCCGGGGTGACGGTTCCTGTCCCCCTGAATCAAAAAAATCACCAAAAATCCACCACCTAAAATAAAGTTGCAGTGCGGCATGGAGCCGTACCCGAAAGGCCACATGGAATAACGCATTGATTCATAATATAAATTATATCTGACCGCTGCTGGCCGCCATTTTTTGCCCTCCAACAAATTAGATAAAATGCCGAGCAATTTAACGATTTGTTAATAACTTTTTGCTAAAACGGAAAGGCGGACATCGTTCCCAATCGAGTGTCCCGGCCCGTTTGCCGGAGACAACGTGAAGGAAAAATCCGCACGGAATGCGAAGACACATTGAGGCAGAGTACACATGAGTGTTGAAGGACAGTACGAGATACCGAGCGCAATGCTACAGGCGCAGGCGCAAGTGCAGCGCGCGGGCCTGCGCCTGTACCGTGACGATTTCAGCACGCGTCATTCTGAACCATCCATCACCGAGCGTGCGCCGGGACAGCCCATTGCCGAGTCGGATGTTGATTTCATTCAGCTCGGTGAGGTCATCGCGCTGGCTTCCATGGCTTCGGCACAGATTGCGGTCGCACTGCAAGACCCCATGATCAGCCCCGATAGCAAAAACGAGCTCAAGGAAAAAGACGGCGCGCTCGATGAAGCCAAGCGCAGCGGCAATATCAAGGCGGTGCAGGCCATCGCCGCCAGCGCCAGCGCCATCGCTGCCAAAGCCACTGCCGAATCGGGACAGCTGAATGAGCGGCTTGGCGGGCCGGAAAAAGCCCTCCACGCCCTGCTGCAGAAGATGGAGAAATTGTCGGATGAGTTGGAAAAACTCTACGGGCAGATGCTTAAAGAAGACCTTATCACGCAAGATACCTATGACGACCTCATGGAGAAAAAGCGCCTCGCCGGATTATATCCAGTGGGTAGTGAACAATGGAAAAAAGCGCAGGCTGATTTGTCTAAAGCGTATGCGAATGCTAACAAAGAAGCAGAAGGAAATGCCAAGACTGATGCAGACCGCCAATTGTTGACGGCAGTTAAAGATAAAACGCAGGATAGAGCTAAAACATTAGAAGAGTGCTTAGCTGAATCCGGAAAGGTTATGCAATCTTATCAAAATCCTACCAATCAAACTACCGATGGAACTACTCAGGCAGTTGAGAAATCCGTCCAATCCGCGGGTTGGACGAGCAGCAATAGTACTCAATATATTCAAGAGTCGTCTGGGTTTGTAAACCCGCAAGACAGCGCATTAGCCGAGGCTCTAAATAAATCCTCATCCAATTCGGTGGCTGACGCTCTAAGGGAATCTTCAGAACATACACCGTCTGCCGTGCCCAAAACAAAGTCGCGAAAAGAGGAGCAACGCCATGCCATTTCTTAGCATGACCAGTCACTATCAACCTACATTGATTTTCCAACGGCCGCGTTGGAACGTAGATTATTTGAAAGATAACGGAGGTTTCTATGGGCGATAACAATCAAGCAGTGGAAGGGCTTACTAAACAAGCATCCACTTGGGCGTATAGCATTCAACAAGCGTCTGGTGAGTATAACAAAAAACCCACAAGAATGTGGCAACCTGAGGATATTAGGCACGTCGATTATAGCACGTCGCGGTTACTCACCAACATGCTAGTGCTGTATAACGATGGCAAGATAACACTCGACGCGTTTCAACCTCTCACCGGTCAATATCTTCGCTCGCCATACGATGTATGCAAGGCGATTGGCAATATATCAGGAATAGGTTGCCGCCCACCGGGACGCCGTAACGTATGGGGTAGTTCGGAAGGCCATGAATACCGCGTAAGCATGCTCGACGACGATCATCTGCAAGCTGCCAAGGATGCTGTAAACTTCGACGTGCCGAAAGATCAATCACCGGACAAGGCTGGCGAGCCGGACGGGCATAGACTGCGCGTGGTGGGTGGTAAAGACAATGGCAGGGACGGCGGCTTCGGCGTCGCCTAATTCTCCACCCGATAATTCGGACTCTCTTTTAACTTTGTCATCCCTGCGAAAGCAGGGATCTCCTCAAAGAAGGAGATTCCCGCTTGCGCGGGAATGACAAAAAGAAGATGGATTCCAGCATTCGCTGGGGTGACGTCAATTCTCCACCCGGTAATTCGGGGATTCCCTAGTAATCGCGATATTATGCGCATGCGACTCGCGCAGGCCCGCGGCGGTCATGCGCACGAAGTGGCAGTTATTGCGCATCTGCTTGATGGTGGCATTGCCCGTATAACCCATCGAGGCTTTGAGCCCGCCGACGAGCTGGTGAATCACGCCCGCGACGGAACCTTTGAACGGCACGCGGCCCTCGACCCCTTCGGGCACGAGCTTCAACTGGTCGGCGACATCCTGCTGAAAGTACCTGTCCGCCGAGCCGCGCGCCATGGCCCCGACCGAACCCATGCCGCGATAGGTTTTGTAGGAACGGCCCTGGAACAGCACCACCTCGCCTGGCGATTCTTCCGTCCCCGCCAGCAGCGAACCGATCATGGCGACTTCCGCACCTGCCGCAATCGCCTTGGCGAAATCACCGGAATATTTGATGCCGCCATCGGCGATGAGCGGCACGCCGTGTTTGTCAGTGATTTTGCGCACATCCATGATGGCGGAAAGCTGCGGCATCCCGACACCGGCGACGATGCGCGTGGTGCAGATGGAACCGGGGCCGATGCCGACTTTTACTGCATCCGCGCCCGCTTTAATCAGCGCCTCAGCAGCTTCGGGCGTGGCAATATTCCCCGCAATAATATCGGCGGTTGATTTGAGGTTTTTGATCGCACGCACCGTGTCGATGACGCCTTTCGAATGCCCATGCGCGGTATCGACGACGATGACATCCACGCCTGCTTCAATGAGTGCCTGCGCACGCGCGAGCCCATCCTTACCAGTGCCTACCGCAGCCGCCACACGCAAGCGGCCTTTGTCGTCCTTCGCTGAATGCGGGAAGGCTTCCGCCTTCTCGATATCCTTCACGGTGATGAGGCCGACGCAGCGGTATTTTTTATCGACGACGAGCAGTTTCTCGATACGGTATTTGTGCAGCAATTTTTTGGCCTCATTGCGCGAGATGCCTTCTTTCACGGTGATGAGTTTGCTGGTCATTAGCTCGGAGATTTTTTGCGCGAGGTTGGAGGCGAATCGCACATCACGATTGGTGAGAATGCCGACCAGCGTGCCGTCTTTCTTGGTCACCGGGATACCGGAAATATGATGCGCGTCCATGAGTTTGTAGGCATCCGATAGCCGCGCGTCGGGACGGATGGTGACGGGATTGACGATCATGCCCGATTCGAATTTCTTCACCGCGCGCACTTCGTTCGCCTGCGCTTCGATGTCGAGGTTCTTGTGGATGCAGCCAATGCCGCCATGCTGCGCCATCGCAATGGCCAATCGTGACTCAGTCACCGTATCCATCGCCGACGACATCAGCGGAATGCCGAGTTCGATATTGCGGGTTAATCGGGTGCGGGTGTCGGCGTCCTTGGGCAATAGGTCGGAGGCTGCGGGCTTGAGCAGCACATCGTCGAACGTCAGCGCTAGGGGGAGTTTGGAAGTATCGGCCATGCAATCCTCATTCCTGTCATTCCGGGCTTGACCCGGAATCCACCTTCTTCTTAAAAAGATGGATCCTGAATCAAGTTCAGGATGACGCGTTGCGTCAGATTGCAGCGCCTTGTCGCATTAGGCGACGGGGTTGTCAAGGAAGTCATTTAGCTCCCCCCATCCACATTGTCACAAAATCTTCACACTTCTGCCCAAAAGATTTTGCTATGGGTGGGGATTGAAGGAGATAGAACCATGCCTGCCACGACCATCATTTCACTGGATGCGATTACCAACCAGCTGTCGAATGACGTGCGCCGGTCCGTACTCCGTACCGGTAATCCGGTGAAAGAAAAGCTATTCCATGAACCTTCGGATGCCCAGCTCTCCGACAGCCAGCGTACCCTGCGCAACCTGTGGAAGCATCTGAAGAATCCCAGCGGCAACTGGCGGGACGCTTCCGCCGGGCGAGCGATCGAGGATTATATCCGCAGTGTCTACGCCGACAACGAGCGCAATAGCGGGCTTCCCGACAACACGCCCATCGCGGGGATCATCCGGCATTACCTGAGCGACAAGGTTGCCGCCGATATGCTGGAAGACAGAACCTACGCCACCGTGGTCGCAATCCAGAATCATGTCGGTGAATTTCATCGCGCCCAAGGCTTAGTACAATCGTTCGTGCTCGGAAAGGTGGATGCTACGCACGAGTACATCCAATCAGGCAAAAGCGACGCCAACACGCTCACCCGCGCAATTATCTGCAAAAACAGCGCCGATGCCATTGCCGATGCCACCGAATGGTGGAACGAGAACTTGCTCGGCGGCGCACTAGACGTCGCCCGGGCCGACTGGAAGAAACCCGGTGCCACTGTCGTTCTCGGCGGCAAAGTGATGCCGGACGGCGCGGTCAAGGGCGGAAGAAGCATCGTGCTGCAGATGAATAGCGGCAACGGACAAACGAGCATCATCAGCCAGATGCCGCAGCCGCGCGGCGGCGGCTATCCACAGTTAGGCAGACAACAATCCGCCTCGTCACAGCCTGGTGGCCCCGGCACGCCCACCCATGGTCCCAGCGTTGCGCCGCAGCCCGGCTCGGCAGCCGCACCTGGTACCGGCGGCGGGCTGCAACCGGCAGCGCAATCCGCCACACGTGCCCTGCCGCCGATTCCCGGCTCCGCCAGCCCTTCTGGCGCGCCTTCATGGCAGGCGGCGAGTGGGGGGAATGGCAGCAACCCCTATGCGCCGTTTGTGCCCGGCTCAGATATGAATCTTGCCAGTTATGAACTAACATTGAAGACGTTTTGGGCCATACCGATGGACCCAATAGACTTGGTAGCCATCAAAAAATACATGCACAGTTACTATTACTATCTTGCATACGATCAGGGTGGCATTCCGCCGAAAATGGCCTCTGTGATTCAAACTATCGAACAACATCTGCTCAGTAAAAAACCTGGCCTGGACAAAACGCAAGCCTATGAGTGGGCAAAAGAAGTGGAACGCGCGATCAAAACTGCCATCATGCATTTGCACACCGCACACCATGTTGCTCATGATCCCTCAAGGACCGCAAATGAGATTGCCATGGATAGAGGCTACACGCACTGGGCCAATGACGTGCTGCTCGGCGGGCATATGGCGCAGTTCATCAATTCTCCTCCTAAACCTGCTCTGCAAAGTGTCACCCGCCCATGGAAAACCGAGGCGGAGTTTGCTGAACTCACCCAGAAATTATGGGATCACTTAACCGACACGGGCCATGGCAAAGACCTCAAGGCCATGCAGGATTACGTCGCGGCTGCCCAGAACGGCAATGACGCGGGGGGATACCGTCCGGGAGCAGAAAGAGCCCTTAATGATTTTTTCAAACGCACTGACCCGTATGCAGGGGACAAGCCTGACGCATGGACCCGACCTGCCGCCGACAGGCTGGCCGAGATTGCTCGGGCATTTGGCAAAGAGATGAGCAATCTAAAGCAAAAAAAATGGGAAGTAACCCACACGCAGGGGCTTATTGCCCAGGCAGTCAAGGATGGCGACATGGGGCGTGCACGGGAATTAGGAGATAACGCACGCAAACAACAAGCGGCCGTGGACCACTATAAGGGCACGCTGCACAGCATCAACCATGACTTCCTCGGCGCCGATCCGGGCCGCGAGAAAGCTATCAGCGCCTTCAGCGGCCCGCGCGCTATCGACAGCCTCACCGGCGGATCCAGTATTCTTAAAGGGATCGATGGCATCGACATACCCAGCACCGCCACGCCACAGCACGGCCTGCCCAACGACCAGCAGAAACCGGTCGAAGGCCAGAAGCCCACAGAAACGCGCTCCCCCAGCACCCGCAGGCCCGTTGCGCCGAAACCCATTGCTCGCCCGCGCTAGCCGCCAGTTTGGGGTTGATTTTTATTAAATCTTCATACTTATTAACGCGAGCCTTTTGCGAAGTGACCAAGAAGGAAAGAGGACCACGTGCCAGCACCCGCATCACCCCCGAACCAGAGTGGCCAGTACGGCGGCTATGTCCCTAAGCCGCTAGACGCGGACCAGCAACAGCTGAACGCATTGTGGCAGGCATTCCCGAACAGTTCAGCGGAAATCGGCAGCCTGCAGGTTTATATCCAACAGTATTTCCGCTGGATGGATAACGGGAAAAGCAGCAAAACCCCATACGCTGCCAGCGCCATCGGCGCCATCAGGGACTACCTCACCATTCGCAACGACAAGCTGAAACTGGCGCATAGCAACCATACGCTGCAAAGCCATGCCAATGATTTCATGTCCTATACGCTCCAACCGCCGATCAGGGAATTTTACCATAAGACCGAGGAGCTGCACCTGTATTATGCCGATGCTGCCGATGCCAAACACGAGATGGATCTGCTGGCCGCCAAAGGCATTAACCCGAAAAAGGATCCCAACGACCCGAACCAGCCCGGTGAGTATTATGCCGCACTGCTAAAGGCAAACGATGGCATCAGCAAAATCCGCGACGAGCTGAAATGGATCAACGAGGTCCTGCTCGGAGGCAACGCCACCAACCTGATTCCCGGACCGCCGACACCCAAGCAGGCAGTCGAAGCGCCAGTGGTCGCCGAGAAACCGGCACCCGGCGTCATCACTTCCAAAAACTATCCGAATAAACCGTGGCTCGATCAAGTGTTGCGCCAGCAGGCGCTTATCGAGTTCTGGAAATACACGAAAGAGCCCGGCAACGAAAGCACCGGCAAGGTGGTGAAACACTATATCAGCGCACTGGTGCAGAAAAAACTGCCACCCATGGAAACGCTTAACACCTTACATATGCAAGCAAAGATGGCGCTCGGCCAGTTCTTCTCGTGGCATAATGAATATCCCTACCCCACCGAGTGGCGCGATGCGGTGCTGGAGAAAGAGGTTGTCGAGCGGGCGAACGCCGTAAGCACCGAGATTGCGGTGATCAAGACCATGGCGAATCCCAAGGAAGTCGCCAAAAAACGCACTACCCTTAACTCCATCAACGATCGCTTCTTCGACGGCAGCCAGGCCGATGCAATCATGGCATTCGGCGGCGTACGCCCCGTTGCCCCGCCTTATTCCATTCGCCCCATCGACAGCAATACTGGCGGCACGAACTTCCTTCAGGGACTTGATCTTACCGATATGCCTATAGGCACCACGCCGCAGCACGGCCTGCCCGGCAGCGCCCAGCCCAGCCAACAAAAACCCGCAATCGACAACGGAAAGGCGCAGCCGGAATCGCAAACAACGCACCCGCAACGCCCTACCCGGCCGACACCCGCGCCCCGCATCCGCCCATTAGTAAAGTAATCTTTGTTGAAATTCCCTGTATTTTTGGTCCCTTGCTAATTGTCATCAAATCTTCACACACAAAGCCAAAACAGCACGCTAGAGTACAAATAGTTAATATTCAGCAAGAGAAATTAAATTTATGGGTCACGGCTTTCACGTTCCGACGGACAAAGAATTGAACGAAATCCTGATTCGGCATGGCTGCACGCAGGATCCCAATCAAACGAAGGGGGGATCCAGTCACAAGAAATGGCTGACCAAGGACGGTAAACCTTTCACTACTGCTACGGACGGCAGGCAGATTACTGAGGCCGCCGCATTTCACGTACTAAACGAGGCGGGCATTGACCGCGAAGTGCTTCGCTCCGCGCAGGGAGAAAAGCGTTTCAAGAAGACGCGCGTCACGGTAACACCCGAACCCATCGAGGCCGTCGCCAAAGTAACGCCCGAAGCGCCACCTCAGAAGCCCAGACCGCCCAAGCCGGAATTTCACGGGGGCAACGGGCGTTATATCTCCAACGATCTGTCAGCGGAAGATCGCGAGCGGATTGCACGCGAGAATCAGGAACGCCAACGCCTCCAACCACTCAATCCGGATCGGTTGGAGAAGCCATATGACATCAAGACACCCATATGGATAGGTCCTGACGGCCATGCGACCTCGGCCCCGGCACCGGAAAAGTCAACCGTACGGGTGCTTATGCCGTTGCCGGAGAGAGCAACCGATATTCGCACACCCCCCCCTGCCCCCCTTGGCGGTAACTATCAGAATGGCGGCACTGCCCCCTCCTCCATCACATTGGTTCCGCTGATCGAGCAGCAGTGGGAAAAAGCACTAGACGCGGCGGCCAAAGCACAGGTGGGTAATGGCGGACTGGGACGGTTACAATCCCCGACCGCGCCCGCCATCGAAGACCGGAAACAACGGGAAGCCGAGAAAGCCAGAACCCACCGTCCGGGCAGGGGCCGCTAACTACCCGCGAAACCCCATGGCGACGACGTAGCTTTCGGCGGAGTCGGCGCGGGATGAGGCGGGCTTGGCGTGTTTGACCGTGTCGAAATCTTTTTGCATGCGGGTGAGTAGCTGGCGCTCGGTGCCACCCTTCAATACTTTGCATACGAATGCACCGCCGGGGATAAGCACCTCCAGCGCGAATTCATAGGCGAGTTCGCACAGATGCATGATGCGGATATGGTCGGTCGGCGAATGACCCGTCGTATTCGCCGCCATGTCCGACAGCACGAGATGTGCTTTGCCATCGAGGAGCGCTTTGATACGCGCCGGAGCTTCATTTTCGGTGAAATCCTGCACGATGATGGTGGCGCCGGGAATGGAGCCGACCTCGAGCAAATCGCAACCGACGACTTTGCCTTTTTTGCCAACTGCGGCGACGGCGACCTGCGCCCAGCCACCGGGTGCAGCACCTAAATCGACCACACGCGAACCGGGATGCAACAAGTGGAATTTCGCGTCGAGGTCGATGAGTTTGAACGCCGAGCGCGAGCGATAACCTTCCGACTTGGCCAACGACACATACGGGTCGTTCAGCTGACGTTGCAGCCACGCGGCGGATGATTTGCTGCGCTTCTTGGCGGTCTTCACCTTGATGGTGAGCCCGCGTACGCCTGAGCCTTTTTTTGCTGGTTTTTTCTTCATAAACTCAATTGGTTGGCATCATTATCGGCGTTTTTCATAGGATTGTCACTTGTAAGCGGCAGGTTGTGCATGTATATTGGACCTGTAGGCGTAAGTCCTCTTGCGTGGGGCTCCGTAGGTTCCTCATCATAGCGCAAAAGGCGGCCTACAGCCTTATCCCCCGAACAATTGGTTATCCTCCACGACGAGATGCTTCACGTGATTGAAGTAACTATCGTCTCCGTGTTCATAGCACCTAAATGCCGCCCAGCTAACAAAATCGACCACTTGCAGCCCTTTTTCCTGCGCCGGAGTTTTTATCGCGGGCTGCAGAATCAGCGCGCGTTTTTCATGCTGAGCATTCAGGTAGGAAATAAAATTATCGTTTAAGAAACGATTGGTCTCCCGACGGGAGGCGATGAGACGTACCGGTACGTCGGTAGGAATAAGTTTCTTGGTAGAGACTCTATCCAGCAAGATATTGGTTACATAATTATAGAGGACATGCTTCTCGTCCTGTAGTTTTGTGTAAACCCTCTTTTTATTAAGCCTGACCAGCATCACAGAGACATCGTTAAACTTACCCAGCCCCTGCAAGATACGCAATCTCAGCGTATTGTTGGCCCTGTTGCAGTGTAATACGCCGCCAATCCACCGCTTTCGTTCTTTTCGACCCATTAAACGAAACTGCTTTTTTACCAGCTTCTCAATGGGCCTCTTCTCGGCAACAAGTAAAAAACTGACGATGAAGTTTTTAGAGGTTCTTGGTTTTGAAAAATCGAAACCCAAACAACCGCTTTCATCCATAAAAATATAAGACATATTAAACCGGCTGCGCTTCCCTCATGAGCGACACGATAATCCCCTCGCGCACACCGCGATCGGCAATCGTAATCTTTTCGATGGGAAACGTGCGGGCGATGGCCTCGAAAATCGCGCAGCCGGACAGAATGAAATCCGTACGCGAAGAGCCGATGCACGGATGCGCCGCCCGTTGCGCGTGCGACATGCGCATGAGGGTTTGTGTCGCCCCCCTGATGTCGGAAATGGAGAGTTTGATCCCGTCGATTTTGCTGCGGTCGTAATGCGGGAGGTTGAGGTGGATGGCGGCGAGCGTGGTCACCGTTCCCGAAGTTGAAAGCATCTGCACATTTTCCTTCCAGATGCGGTTGGCAATGCCGTGCTCAGCCTCCATCGGCGATAATTGCGACGAGATTTTGGCAACGATTTCCTCGAAATACATTTCGGTAAAGGCAGGTCCGCCGAATTTCTCCGACATGTTCATCACACCGTACGGCACCGACAGCCAGCCCTGAATCAGGTGGCGCTTGTGCGATGCCATCGGCTGTTCGGGATCGATTTTCACCCACATGAATTCGGTGGATCCGCCGCCGATATCGAAGGCCAGCGCGTAGCGTGTGTCTTTGACGAGGAGCGACGAGCAGCCGAGGAAGGCGAGGCGCGCTTCCTCCTCGTTCGAAATGATATCGATGGAAAGCCCGAGCTCCTCCTTCACCTTGGCGAGGAAGGACTCGGCATTGCCGGCGCGGCGGCAAGCATCCGTCGCCACGAAGCGGAATTTGGCGATGCCGTAGCGGCCGAGTTTCTGCTTACAGGTGGTGAGTGCCTTCAATGTGCGGCGCATGGCGTCGTCCGCCAGTTTCCCGGTTTCCGAGACGCCCTCGCCCAAGCGCACGATGCGCGAATAGGAATCGACAACTTTGAGCGTTTTGGTACCGGTGACGCTGGAGAAACTGGGGCGGGCGATGAGCAGGCGGCAATTGTTGGTGCCCAAATCGAGCGCGGCATAGAGCTCGCCGGAAAGGTCGGCCTTCTCCTCCTGCGCCGCCTCTTCCGCCGCCGTAGCGGTTTCGTCGTCCGTTGGTTTTAGTAATTCTGGGGGGATGTCTTTCATGGAAACACTATAAGCGTTCCCGCGAGCGAAATCAAACGCCGCGGGACTTGTCGCGCAGGGGCACGGCGAGCGAGGATTGTGGCCCCACCGGATGCTCCGGCTCCATGTCCATGGATGGGCGTAGGCGCGCGAAAGGATGAGCAATCTGCTCGATATCCGCTTTCAGCTGGTCGCGCGGCAGGATGGTCGCCTCGTTATAGCGGACTTCGCTATAAAAGCGGGGCAGGATGCGGGAAAGCAAGTCTGGATATTTCTCGGTGACCGTGTGCAGGCGGATGAAATCATCCGGGTTGATGATGCTCAGCCAAACGAGATCGATCGGCTCCCAGTCCGTATAGGCTTTGAAATAGGTGGGTATGGCATGGCCTTCGAGAAACGGATAGGCAGTGCGGGTGACGACATAGCGCGGCTGGCCGTCTGCGGCAATTTCGCTCGGCTTGGGGCCGCTATAGGTGCGCTGGATATGCGCGATGAATTTTTCGCACTCCTCGCGCGGCACTCCGGATGTTTCGTCTGACATGGTCTTCCCTTTCATGGCCACGATGCGCGGCAATGGCGAGGTTATAGCAGGCAGGACGGGGCGGCGGTGTGAAGATTTGATGACAAAACACAGGCGGCCCTTTCAGGGGCTCCCCCTGATATAAAGCCTCGTGGCGGCGGTTTTTATTAACTATTTTTTGATCCCGCCGCCGCCAAATAGGCAATGAATTATTAAATATCAACGCGTTAATAAAAGTAAGTGTGGGCGGCGTGCACCCCATTATTAATAAAGTTTTAAGTATTTAGGTGGTAATATAGTACCTATGGCATTTCCGAGGTTCAATCTGTTCGGGTCGGGTGCGACGAGTGGCGTCGCGCAGGCGCAGAACGCGTTCGCCCAGCAACAGCGCAAGATGATGGCGTTCAAACAGGATGCGCTTGATGAGGGCATCCGCCGCGCGCAGAATGCGAAACCGTCGGAAGAGCCGACCATCAACCACTACATCGCCGCCGCCGAATCGATGCGCGATAGGGTGGAAGCAGAATTCGGACCGGGCACGTGGACACCGGCCGTCTATTCCGATTTATCCAGCCCACCATCCGATCCCAATAAAGCCTTTGACCCGAAGGGCGCCATCCACATTCGCGGCTATACGCTGCGCGAGGAAGATATTGGAAAGGCCGAGACCGCCTCCGGCGGCAAGTTCCAGATCAAATGCGACAATAGTTTCTTCGAAGAAACGCGCTTCAACCCTGCCACCACGCTGAACGAATCGAAATACGCGCCGGGGGCGCATTTCCTCCATTGCACCTTCGACGGCATGCAAAATGGCGACGTATTCGCGCTGCGCAAAGGCGGTCAGTATGTCGATGTCAACGCAATCAATATCAAGGGCGGCACGTTTCAGGTGGAGGATCAGGCCACCATCCACGGCTTCCATGTGCAGGGCGCATTTGCGCATTTTGATATCGGCTCGGGCGCCAAAATCGTCAATATGCATGCCGAGCAGGCCAGCATTCTCTCACTCACCATGGCCAAGAAGGCGAGCATCACCGCCGCCGTGTTCGACGGGGCGACCATCGGCGCCAATAGCAGCGTCACCGACACGATCTGGACCAATGTCGATTTCAACAACACCAATCTCGATTCGGTCGATTTCAGCCGCGCCCAGCTCACCGATGTCCATTTCGTCGGCGCCCATATGCAGGGTATGAACCTCGCTGGCGCGGCACTTAAAGATACGACCTTCGTCGATGTCGATATCAGCCAGATCAACGGTATGGGATCCGCGAATTTCAAAAACGTGCAGGTGACATTCGGCAAAAACACTTTCAACATTAACTCCTATGCCGAGTGGCAGAAGGCCAAGGATTTCCAGCAGAATATACAGCAAGTCGGCGGCATGTTGAAGGGCAGCATGGATTATGCGCAGCGGGTTGCGCAGCAGGGCTGGACTGCCATCAGCCCGGCAGCAGCCGCGCTATCGGCAACGCGGGGGCTGTCAACCGGCATCCTTGGCGGCGAGGATGTCAAAGACGTGAGCAGAGGCAATACGCCCATCACCGATGCAGCGAAGGAAGCTAAAGCCCAGCAGCAACCCGTTACCCGCCAGATGCCCGGCTCCAAGAACGCCTAATCCCTTTCTTTAACTCCCCCCTTGAGGGGGAGTCGAATCGCTCTTGCGATTCGGTGGGGGGGGTGGACCGTTAAGGGTACCCCCCACGGATTTGCGAAGAGCAAATCCCGCTCCCCCTCAAGGGGGGAGCTAGGCTCAGTGCCTAACTTACTGGTTACTGTCTGCTGGCAACATCCTTGCATTTTGGCCAAAAATCCCTATAGAAGTAGCAAATAGCTGACAGTTAAAAGCTGTAGGCTGTAGGCTGTAGGCTCCATCAACTGCGAGGACCTGTTATGAAAGCGCTGTGCCCCAAGGCCGCCAACGAAAACCGCAAAGCGGTTGTGAAACCTTCGGCTGAGGAAGCCAAAGAAGCCGTGCGCACCCTCATCCGCTGGGCAGGGGACGACCCATCGCGCCAGGGGCTGGTGGACACACCGCAGCGCGTCATCGATTCCTACGCCGAGTTCTACGACGGCTACGAAACCGACCCGCAGGAAATACTTTCCAAAACCTTCGACGAGGTCGAGGGCTACGACGAAATCGTCCTGCTCAAAAACATGCGGCTCGAATCGCATTGTGAGCACCACATGGTGCCCTTCCTCGGTGTGGCGCACATCGCCTATTTGCCGAACAAAAAAATCGTCGGCATCAGCAAGCTCGCCCGCCTGCTCGACGTTTACGCCCACCGGCTGCAAACGCAGGAAGTCATGACCGCGCAGATCGCCGATTGTATCGAGGCCGCACTTGCGCCGCGCGGCGTGGCCGTCATCATCGACGCCGAACACCAATGCATGACCACGCGCGGCGTACATAAAACCGGCACCTCCACCGTCACCTCGCAAATGCGCGGTGTGTTCCGCTCCGATGCGCGCGCGCGGGCGGAAGTGATGCAGCTTATAGGATAGACGTGACAGGTGACATGTGGCAGGTGACATGTGATACGTAGGGCCAACCTGTCACTTGCCACCATGATTCATCACCATTCCCCGCTCATCCTCGCCTCCGGCTCCGCCGCGCGCCAGCAACTGCTGAAAGCGGCTGGGCTCACTTTTAGCGTTGAACCTTCCGGTGTCGATGAAGACGCCCTCGCCGCCACATTGCAGCATTTGCAATTGCCTGATCGCGCACGGGCGCTGGCGCGCGCCAAAGCCATATCCGTCGGCAAGCACCATCCCAATGCCTACACGATCGGCGCCGACCAGATCTGCGCGCTGGGTGACGAGATTTTTCATAAACCCGGCACGCATGAGAATGCGTGCAATCAACTGGCAAGACTCTCAGGAAAAACCCACCATCAGCATTGCGGCGTCGTCCTCGCCCATGGCGGGCATGTGGTATGGGAATACTCCGAAATGGCGACGCTGACCATGCGCCGCCTAACGCCTGCCGAAATCCATGCCTATGTGGGGGCGGATGCGCCGCTGGCCGCCTGCGGCGCCTACCATTTCGAATCGCTGGGACGGCATTTATTCTCGGAGGTCATAGGCGACCACGATGTGATTAAAGGGTTGCCGATGGTAACTTTATTGGCCAGATTGCACGCCTTGCGGGTGATATCACTCGCGGCATAAGACATTTTCTGTTAGCATTACCCGTTGATGAAGAATGCCTCACCGCAGGAAGCCGTGGCGCTGGTACAGCGGCTGACCAATATCGGCAACGCGCTATCCTCCGAGCGCGACCGCGATACATTGCTCGAGCATATCCTGCTCGCCGCCAAGGAAATCGCCAATGCCGACGGCGGCACGCTGTACCTGCTCAGCCCCGAGGGCGACGTGCTCGAATATGTCATCGTGCGCACCGATTCGCTCGGCATCGCCTTCGGTGGCACCACTGGCAAGAAGCCGCCCTTCAAAATCATCCGCCTATACGACCCCAACACCGGCCAGCCGCATTTGCGCACACAGGTGGTGCGCGCGGTGGTGAACAAGCAAGCCATCAACGTGCGAGATGCGCATGCCAGCCACGAGTTCGACTTCTCCGGCACCAAAGCCTTCGACATGAAATACGGATTCCGCACCCGCTCGGTCATCACCATCCCGATGATCAACCACCGCGCCGAGCCGATCGGTTGCTTGCAACTCATCAACGCCAAAGACCCGGCGACGGGAGCGACGACAGAATTTTCTGAGGAGATCGTCGAAATTATTTCCTCGCTCGCCTCGCAGGCCGCCGTCATCGTCGATAAAGAGACGCTTATCTCCGAGCAAAAAACCCTCCTCGAATCCTTCATCAAAATGATGGCGCAGGCGATCGACGCCAAATCCCCCTATACCGGCTCGCATTGCGTGCGCGTACCCGGCCTCGTCGAGATGCTGGCCGACGCCGCCTGCCACCAAACCGAAGGCCGCTTCCGCGATTTCAAAATGACCGAGGAGGAAAAATACGAACTCCATATCGCCGGCTGGCTGCACGATGCCGGAAAAATCGTCACGCCGGTGCATATCATGGACAAGGCGACCAAGCTCGAGACCATCCATGATCGTGTGCATCTCATCCGGGCACGCAGCGAGGTGCTGAAACGCGAAGCGCGCATTGCGTGTCTTGAGGCAGCAGCGCTACCAAATGCCGACCGCGTCGCACTTGAACGCAAATATGCCGAGACAGTCGCCGCACTCGAGGATGATTTGAAATTCATCGAGTCGATCAATACCGGATCCGAGTTCATGGAAGACGAGAAAATCGAGCGGCTCAAACGCATCGCCAAACAGCCGGTCGAAATCGGCGGGGTGATGCACCCGCTGATCGCCGAGAACGAAGTCCATAACCTCTCGACGCGCCGGGGTACCATCACCGAAGAGGAGCGCCAGATCATGAACGACCACATGGTGCATACGGTGAATATGCTGGAGTCGATGCCATGGCCCAAGCACCTGCAGCGCGTGCCCGAATATGCCTGCGGCCATCACGAGAAAATGGACGGCACCGGCTATCCGCGCGGCATTCTTGCTGGCACCATGTCGGTGCCTGCGCGCATGATGGCGGTGGCCGATGTGTTCGAGGCGCTGACCGCCATCGACCGGCCCTATAAAAAAGCCAAGAAGTTATCGGAGGCGATGGCCATTATCGGCCAGTTCAAGAAGAACAACCATCTCGACCCCGACGTGGTCGATTTCTTTGTCACGTCAAAAACCTACCGCAAATATGCCGAAATGTATCTCGACGCCGCCCAGATCGACGCGGTGGATGAAGCCGCCATTTTAGCCATCCAGCCCGAGCCGATGCAGACCAAAATGGTCCCCAAACCAGCCCAACCCGCAAAAACGGGGTGATGAATCTTGCTCGGTGCTGAAGCTCCCCGCTTGCTCCGTGCCTAGCGCTCGCCGCTTGCTCCGTGCCAGCTCCCCCCTTGAGGGGGAGCGGGAACTCGCAAGTGTAACGCAGCGAGTTCCGTGGGGGGTTATCTTCACAGCCCATCCCCCCACCGCCGCGCTCCAAGAAGCGCGTCGACTCCCCCTCAAGGGGGGAGTTAAAGGAAGAGGCTCCTGAAAAACCAGCAAAAATAGGCTAGTTAGCCAAGCCGCCGCCCGCCGCCGGGCCGCAAATTGTCATCAAATCTTCACACTATTTTAACGTGCGGGTGGTAGGCTGGTGGGTAGGATAAACCCACTAACAGGTAAGGGCACACATGGCAAAGCAACCCGTGAAATACGATGTAGGCCAACCGGCAGGCATAGCGGAAGAAGCGGCGCGCATGGAAAGGTTCGGACGGGAATCTGCACCATACGACGCCAAAAAAGCCGCACCACTTTATAACAATCCACTACCCATCCCCCTTCCGCCGAACAGTGTCGTAGCTCTGGTGAATAGCAGCTGCTGGTATTGCCAAACCTTTCTCGCCGCCACCGGATATCCGCTCAAGACTCCCGATGGTCGAACCATCATTTACGCGGATATGAATTCAGCCAGCGAAACTACCGGAAAGCGCGGCATCGCCTATGCCAAGCAATTGGGCCTTTCAGAATACGGCACCGGCTTCTTTGAAGCCGCATTTGCCACGCAAGATTTGAAGCTCCACGGCAAAGACGTCCTTATGCAGGATGGTAAACCTGTGCCAAAACAGATATTTCCCGTACTGCTGAACGTGGATGAGAGCGGCAAAATCACCCACGCGATTTCTGCCGGATTAGTACAAAGCGAACGCTTCATGAACATGGAGTCGCCGCCCAAAGAACTTTCGCGCGACGAAAAAATATCCAAGCGCTTTTTTGAAAAATACCCGGCAGATCAGAAAAAGCAGGATGCATTGTTCCATGCGCCCATCCCAGCCATGGACAAAAACGGCGATATGGACAAAATCGGCGATAATGATCGCGTGATCATCGTCAACAGCTTCTGCGGGCACTGCCAGATATTCGCCGCACGCACCGGCTATGCAGCAAAAGATGAGGCGGGCCACCGGCTGATTTATGTCGATCTCAGCACCAAAGAGGGTCAGGAGTTCCAGCAGAAACATTTCCCGGATGTTAAGGGCACCCCTACCCTCTACACGCGCGATGTGGCCAAAAAATGGCAGCCTTATCAAGGCCCAGATTTGCTCGCTGAGTTGTTCCCTAAGGAAGCGCAGAAACAGGAAAAATTGATAGAAGGCATTATCAAACAAGTGGATGCCGAAGAAGCCGCCACCAAGGTCAAGCCGGTAACGTCTGTTAAGCCGACCACGGGCACGCCCGCCGCGGCAACCACAGCGCAAAAAAAGCCCGCGCCGAACGCACAGGCCGCGCAGCACTAAGCCGCTTTTTTGCCGTTGCCGTTTGCTTTGCCGTTTTTGCCGTTACCGTTGGTGGCGTCGGCTTTTTCGCTGGTATCTTCAAACTCGATGATGAGTTCGCCCGCGGCGACGCTGGCCGGCGCGGTGATATGGACGGCTTTTACTTTCGCATCCGCATCGGCATAGATGATGTTCTGCATCTTCATTGCTTCAATCACGAATAGCTGCTGACCGGCGCGGATTTCATCGCCCGGCTTGACCGCCACGAGTGAGATGAGTCCGGCAATCGGTGCGGTCACTTCAAATTCCGAAATGCTCGATTCGCGCACCGGCATATATTGCGCGAGCTCCGCCACGCGAATGGAACGCAGCGTGCCTTTGACTTCCGCGCCCGCGTAGTTGAGGCGATAGCCTTCCGCCATCGGCGCTACTTTCACACTCACCGGGCGACCGTTGACGGTGCCGGAGAATAAACGTCGCCCAAGTTTCCAGCCCGAGCGGATGACGATGAGTCCATCGTCGTAGCTAATGTCGTAGCCATATTCTTTTTTGCGCACGTAAATCGAAACGGAGCGACCGGCGACCGTCATAATCCAGCGGGCGCCGATGGCGGGCGCGCGGCCTGGCAACTGACCGGAAATCTGCCCGGTACGTTCCATTTCGCGGAGGCCGCAGAAGGTGGCGACCGCCATGCAGACTTTTTGCGCTTCGGTCGATAGCTCGGCGCCGGTGAACCCGGCGGGCCATTCCTCCTCGATGAAGTTGGTGGAGATTTCGCCTTTGCGGAATTTTTCGTGGGAGAGCACCGCCTGCAAAAAGCTGGTATTATGCGCGATGCCCTGAATGGTGAATTCGCCGAGCGATTCGATCATCTGGTCGAGCGCGCCCTCGCGGGTTTTCGAGTGGGTGCAGAATTTGGCGATCATCGGATCGTAGAACATCGACACTTCGCCGCCCTCGTAAATCGAGGTGTCGAGCAGCGTGCCCGCTTTCGCCGGTGGCTCGATATATTTAATGACGCGCCCGGTCGACGGCAAAAATCCGCGTGCGGGATCTTCCGCATAAATGCGCGATTCGAAGGCCCAGCCGTCAATTTTAATATCATCCTGCGTGAAGGGGAGTTTCTCGCCCGCCGCAATGCGGATCATTTGCTCGACCAGATCGATGCCGGTGATGAGCTCGGTCACGCGATGCTCCACCTGCAAACGCGTATTCATTTCAAGGAAGTAGAAATTGCCCGACTGGTCGGAAATAAACTCGACCGTACCGGCCGACACATAGCCCACTTCCTTGGCGAGCCCGACCGCTTGCGCACTCATTTTTTCACGCATCTCGGGGGTAACGAACATCGATGGCGCTTCCTCGATCACCTTCTGGTGGCGGCGCTGGATGGAGCATTCGCGCTCGCCCAGCGACACGACATTGCCGTATTTATCGGCCAGTACCTGAATTTCGATATGGCGCGGCCGCTCAAAATATTTCTCGATAAACACCCGAGCATCGTTGAAACTCGAGCGCGCCTCGCTTGACGCCATTTTCATGCCGTCCTTCAACTCATCGGCGTTGCGGATGATGCGCATCCCCTTGCCACCACCGCCTGCCGCCGCCTTGATGATGACGGGATAACCGATTTCCTCGGCAATGCGCAGGGCTTCTTTGAGATCAGAAATCGCCTCGAGCACGCCGGGCACGGTGGAAACACCGGCAGCTTGAGCGATTTTCTTTGATTCGATTTTATCGCCCATCAGGCGGATGGCCTCCGGTGTCGGCCCTACCCAGGTCGCCGCCGTACGGTTCATGACCGCGTTGGCGAAATGCTCTTTCTCCGAGAGGAATCCGTAGCCGGGATGTACTGCCTCGGCGCCTGAAGCATCGATCGCTGAAATGATATTCTCGACATTGAGGTAGGATTTTATCGATGGCGAGGGGCCGATATAAACCGCATCGTCGGCATTTTTGACGTGCAGCGCATTGGTGTCGGCCTCGGAATAAACGGCAATCGTGCGGATACCCAGCTTCTTCGCCGTGCGCATGACGCGCAGTGCGATTTCGCCGCGGTTTGCGATGAGGATGGAATGAAACATCAGGACATGCCTTGTGTTGAATGGCGCGGAATGCCGACGGCAACCAAGGTTGGGCGCAGCATGGGAAACAGGGTGTAGTAAAGATTCTTCAAGACGCTGTGCCACTTGACCATGCCGTTACGGCAAAAACGGATGGAAGTCACCTCAAGCCCCGCCTCAGTCATGACTTTCGACAAGGTGTAGGGCGTGAAGAGATAGCGGTGGTCGGAATTAATGCGCTCCACCTGCTGCATATGCTGGAAACGCTCATTGTAAAGGCCGTTGGGAGTCGACAGCATGACCGAACGGTAACGCACGCCACAGGCGGCAAAGTTTTGCACCATGGCTTTGAGGAACTGTATGGGATTCGGCACATGCTCGATCACTTCGCCGAGGAAGATGCAATCCCACTCGGTGCCCGCAAGGATGCCCGCTACTTCGGGCGCAGTAATGTCGGCGCAATGGACATCCGGCACATGCAGTTCATCGCGCACAAAGCGCACCGCTTCCTCACTGATATCGATGCCAACGCAGCGCGTGGTGACGGCGACCAACTGCTCATGCAGCCACTTGCCCTTTTTGCGCTTCTTCATGATGGAGGCCGGATCGTGATCGACAAAGCCGACATGCACAATCGATTTGCCACGGAATTCCTCGGCGATTAACCTCGCCCGCGAACGATAGCGCCAATCTCCGACCTCACGCGTCAGCGCGAAATGCAGGCCGTTGGAGAACGAGGCACCAGACAGATAGGGCGCGTATGTGGATGGGATATGCATGCTTTTAATGTGACAAGTGACAGGTGACAGGTGACAAGATCGGCTTATTCAACGACTTGATTAAATTGGCCAGACCGCGTGATAGTTTGAGATTAACAGCATTTAGTTCCTCGTTTTCTCTTGCAAGACGCAAACGGCAGGCAAGTTTTATTTGGGTACGAAGTTCGGCCTGTGATCCTCGCGCAATATACAAAAATTGCACAAGTTCTTTGGTACCACTGCGTTCGCTTCCTTCTGCAATGTTGGAAGGGATAGAAACCGCAGCGCGCTTCATTTGGTTGGTAAGCCCATATACTTCGTCCTTAGGTAATTGCTTACAAAACGCATACACCAACTCGACCAGCCGCATTGCATCCTGCCAAATCCTCAGCTCTTCATAACTCTGAATCTTTTCACCTGCCACTTGCCACCTACCACTTGTCACTTTTTTAATGGAACTGTTCTTCTTCGGTTGAACCCTTTAAGGCCGCAGTCGAGGCATTGCCTTGCGAAATCGTGTTGGCGACGACATCGAAATACCCGGTGCCGACTTCGCGCTGGTGTTTCACGGCGGTGAAGCCCTTATCCGCATCGGCAAATTCTTTTTGCTGCAGCTTGACGTATCCCGCCATGCCCGAATCGCGATACTGTACGGCAAGATCAAACATGCCGTGGTTGAGCGCGTGGAAACCGGCGAGCGTGATAAACTGGAACTTGTAGCCCATCGCACCCAACTCGTCCTGGAACTTGGCTATCGTGGCGTCGTCGAGGTGTTTTTTCCAGTTGAACGAGGGCGAGCAGTTGTAGGCGAGGAGCTTGCCCGGATATTTTTTGTGCATCGCTTCGGCAAATTTTTGGGCCTCACGAAGATCTGGTGTCGCCGTTTCGCACCAGAGAAGATCGGCGTAAGGCGCGTAAGCAATGCCCCGATTGATCGCTGCATCAATTCCTCCTTTATATTCATAAAATCCTTCAATGGTACGCTTGTCTTTCATAAATTCGGCGTCGCGCTCATCCACTTCGGAAGTGATAAGATAGGCGCCGTTAGCATCCGTGCGGGCGATGATGATGCTGGGCACGCCCATCGTGTCCGCCGCCAGCCGCGCCGCCACGAGCTTCTCGATATGCTCGCGAATCGGCACCAATACTTTACCGCCCATATGGCCACATTTTTTGGCGCTGGATAACTGGTCTTCCCAATGCGCGCCCGCCGCACCGGCTTCAATCATCGCTTTCATTAATTCGAAGGCGTTGAGGTTGCCGCCGAAGCCCGCTTCCGCATCCGCCATGATCGGCTGGAACCAGTCGGTGGTGGTTTTGCCTTCGGAACACTCAATTTCATCCGCACGTTTAAGCGTGTTGTTGATGCGTTTGACCACCGCTGGCACCGAATCCGCCGGATAGAGCGACTGGTCGGGATACATGGCGCCCGCAAGGTTGGCATCCGCCGCCACCTGCCAGCCGGAGAGGTAAATCGCTTTGAGTCCGGCGCGCACTTGCTGCATCGCCTGGTTGCCGGTGAGTGCACCAAGCGCCTTCACATACGGCATCGTGTTTAGATAACGCCAAAGCTTATCCGCGCCATTTTTGGCCAGCGAATGCTCGATCGGCAGCGTGCCGCGCAGGCGGACCACGTCAGCACCAGAGTAAGGACGTTCAATCCCCTTCCAGCGCGGGCTGGTTTTCCATTCGTTTTCTAGTTCTTTAGCGTCTAGCCAGGTCATAGTTTCCTCCGATTTGTCATGCCGTCTTCATGACGGCATCCGGTCCGGACCCCGTCATACGACGGGGTGACACGCTGTGATTGTTTTACGTCCCCGCGCATACGTACTTTTCTACAACGGTAAATTATCATGTTTCTTCTTTGGATTATCGAGTTGCTTCGTCCGTAGCATAGCCAAGGCGCGGCACAGGCGCCAGCGCGTGTTTTGCGGACGCACCACATCGTCGAGATAACCACGCGAGGCGGCAGCAAACGGCGAGGCAAAATTATCGCGGTAGGATTCCACCGCCGCATCCACCTCGGTTTGGTCTTTCAGTTTGCCTTTGAAAATAATCTCGACCGCGCCTTCCGGCCCCATCACGGCGATTTCCGCCGAAGGCCAAGCGTAGTTGATGTCGTTGCGCAAGTGTTTGCTGCCCATCACGATATAAGCGCCGCCATAGGCTTTGCGGATGATGATGGTGATTTTGGGCACGGTGGCTTCGGCATACGCATAGAGCAATTTCGCGCCGTGGCGGATGATACCGTTATGCTCCTGCGAGGTGCCCGGCAGGAATCCCGGCACATCGACAAACGTGACAATCGGGATGCTGTAGGCGTCGCAAAAACGCACGAAACGCGCGGCCTTGCGCGAGGCGTCGATGTCCAAACAACCGGCGAGTTCCATCGGCTGGTTGGCGACGAAGCCAACGGTCTGGCCTTCCATGCGGGCGAAACCGACGATGATGTTTTTGGCGAAGTCCGGATTGATTTCGAAAATATCCTCTTCATCGACCACGCGGCGCAATATGTCGAACATGTCGTACGGCTTGTTCGCATTATCCGGCACCACATTGTTGAGCGACATTTCCACGCGATCTGCCGGATCATCCGTAGGTCTCACTGGCGCTTTTTCGCGGTTCGAGGAGGGCAGGAAAGTGACGAGGCGGCGCACTTGCAGCAGCGCTTCGATGTCGTTGTCGTACACCATATCGGCGACGCCAGTATGTTTGCCGTGGACGTCCGCACCGCCTAAATCCTCCTGCGACACTTCCTCGTGCGTCACGGTTTTGACCACATCCGGACCGGTGACGAACATATAGCTTGAGCCGCGCACCATGATGGTGAAGTCGGTAAGTGCGGGCGAATAAACCGCGCCACCTGCACAGGGTCCCATAATGACGGAAATTTGCGGAATGACACCCGAGGCCAGCACGTTGCGCTGGAATATCTCGGCGAATCCGGCGAGCGAATCCACCCCTTCCTGAATCCGCGCGCCGCCGGAGTCGTTGATGCCGATAATGGGGGCGCCCATGCGCATCGCCATATCCTGCACCTTGCAGATTTTCTTGGCGTTGGTCTCGGAAAGCGAGCCGCCCAATACGGTGAAATCCTGCGAATAGCAGAAGACGAGGCGGCCATTGATGGTCCCCTGCCCTGTCACCACCCCGTCGCCGGGGACCTTTTTGTCCGCCATGTCGAAGTTGGTGCAGCGATGCTCGACGAACATGTCGTATTCCTCGAACGAATCGGGGTCGAGCAGCACCTCAAGGCGCTCACGCGCGGTGAGCTTTCCCTTCTCGTGCTGGACGTTAATGCGGGACTGCCCGCCGCCGAACCGCGCCGCCTCGCGCCGCTGTTCGAGTTCCTTAACAATGGAGCCTGGATTCACTAAACCCTCGTTGGTTGTTAACCAGCTTGCCACTTCTCGTCATGCCGGGCTCGACCCGGCATCCATCTTCTTAACAAAAACCACTGAGTTTACCTCTACTCCGTAGTCTTTAAGAAGAAGATGGACCCCGGCTCAAGGCCGGGGTGACGGCAATAGCGAAACGGGGGGTTTAGCACAGAGGGCCAGCCCCGCAAAGCAGCATTTTTGTACGGCGGAGGGAAAGGGTTAATTTATGATTTTTCTATTTCTTATCAATTGGTTGAGAGTCAAGAAAAAAGACACATTGTTCAATCTCTTGCCGCTTTGTTTCCCAGCGGGATTTTTCCGCCGGATCCTCGGCCCATTGTTCGGCCTGGAAATCCTCGTCCACCCGACAGCAGATGAGCGCTTTTCCGAGGGGAATCAACTGCTTCCATACAGAAAGCGTTAGCAATGCCGAGCCGAGCAGCGGGGTGAGCACGAATAAGGCGGCGAGTTCGCGGTCATTGGCCCCCTCGAATAAGCCCCGCAAGCGCGTCAGGGACGCTTCCGGCTGGGTGATGGGTACAATCTCACCAGTCACCTCAAACGCGATGCCGTATGCCTGATTGATGGCATCGAGGACGGGATCGAAGTGGGTGTTTTGCCTCGCCCTCAACGCGGAGGATGGGGCGCTGTAACATAAAAGGTCGGTTTCGGCATAGCCCAGCACTTCCTCAAGCATCGCCGCACGGTCGGCCGGCGCGCGCTGGCTGGCCAGGCGCGCGAGCTGCGCGTTCATGTCGGGCTTAGGCTTCAAGTTCCAATCCTAAAGCGTCGAAGCTTTGCTGCATATGGGCAGGCACCGGCGCCTCGAAGGTGCGGGCAGGCCTGCCGAATATCGGCGGCAGTTCGATTTTCCATGCGTGCAAGTGCAGTTTCGGGCTGAGGTTGATGGTACCCTTCACATGCGCCTTGCCGCCGCCATATTTGCCGTCGCCGACAATGGGGCAGCCAAGCTCGGCCATATGCACGCGCAACTGGTGGGTACGGCCCGTGACCGGTTCCAATTCGATGAGCGCAAGCTGTTTGGCCAGGGCCTCGATGACACGATAGCGGGTGATGGCACGCTTGCCGTCCTCATCGACGCTTTTGACCATTTCTCGGGAGTCTTCTCCGCGGGATATTTTGTCGAGGTTGGATTCGATTTCGCCATTATACGCATCCGGAACGCCCGCGGTGAGCGCGAGGTATTTCTTCTGCAGTATTTTTCCCGAGAAAGCTTTCTGTAATTCCTGCGCCGCATTCAAATTTCGTGCGAGAAGCATGATGCCGCTGGTATCCTTATCGAGCCGATGCACGAGACGCGGTGGTTCTTTCGCTTCGAATTGCAACGCGGGCATTAGCGCGTCGAGATGCTTGATGATTTTGCTGCCACCTTGCACGGCGAGGCCCGCCGGTTTGTTGATGACAAGGATGTCTTTATCTTTATGGATGACCCATGTTTGCACCTCGGCGATCATTTTCGCATCGAGCTTCAGTTCCTTTTTCTCGCGCTGGCCAGTTTCAGGACTCAGGGTTCCGATTTCGATTTTGAGTTCGATCACCTGACCGGTTGAAACCCGTGTCGCCGCTTCGGCTTTTTTGCCGTCGAGGCGGATGAGTTTTTTGCGTAGCAATTTCTGCATCATGGAATGCGGTATTTCACCCATCCTGCGCGCAATGACCCGGTCGAGCCGCGCGCCGTTATCTTCATCCGTGATGGTATGTTGGGTGGATTTCATGGGCGTACGAGATAAAAGCCGAGCGACGCCGCAGCGATGGAAAGCAACACGCTGCCCACCACATAGCCGATGGCCTGCGGCGTTTGGCCGCGCAGCATGAGTTGCATCGCGTCCCACGAAAAAGCGGAGAATGTCGTGAAGCCGCCGAGTAGCCCGGTCACGAAAAAGGCGCGCACAGAATGTTCCGAGCCGTATTTCGCCAGCACCACGCCGATCAGCAGCGAGCCTACGACATTCACCACCATCGCGCCCAGGGGAAACACGGTGGGGTTGAAGCGGATCACCTGGTTCACCGCCAGGAAGCGCAGCACGCACCCGCAGGCGCCACCCATGGCGACCAGGAAAACAGACATCGGATGCACAACGGCAAGGGGGCTCATAGAGGACAAACTAGCGTAACAAGCCCCCTTTGTCATCCCTGCGAAAGCAGGATCTCCTTTAGAGTTAAAGAAGGCGATTCCCGCTTTCGCGGGAATGACAAAAAACAAGGTTACATTTCCTGATTACGCTTCTCGCGCAGTTTGGCCCAGTATTCCAGCCGTTTCTGGATTTCCCGTTCGAAGCCACGTTCGACAGGCTGGTAATATTGCTCGCGCTTCATGCCGTCCGGAAAATAATTCTGGCCGGAGAACGCGTCTTCCGCCTGGTGATCGTAATCATAGTCTTTGCCGTAGCCAAGCTCCTGCATCAGCTTGGTGGGCGCATTCAGGATATGCTTCGGCGGCATCAGCGAGCCGTGCTGTTTTGCTGCAGCTCGTGCTGCACCATAAGCCGTGTATTGCGCATTCGATTTAGGCGCGGTGGCGAGATAAATCACCGACTGGGCAATCGCTAACTCACCCTCCGGCGAGCCCAGCATCTCGTATGTTTGTCGTGCAGCAATCGCCTGCACGAGGGCCTGCGGATCACCCATCCCGATATCTTCCGAGGCAAAACGAATCAAACGGCGGACGATGTAAAGCGGGTCTTCCCCACCCTCCAGCATGCGCGCGAACCAGTAGAGCGCCGCATCCACATCCGAGCCACGCATCGATTTATGCAGCGCCGAGATAAGGTTGTAATGCGACTCCTGCGCTTTGTCGTACACCGGCGGCCGCGCAGCGAGCAGTTTAGACAAAGCCTCGACGTCCAGCACGCGGGCATCTGCGGCCCCCAGCGCGCCAGCGCTACTAAAAACTGCCTCGACCATCGTCAGCAAATAACGCCCATCCCCATCGGCCATGGCGTAGAGTACAACGCGCGCATCATCTGTCAGCGGCAGGGTTTTGCCGGTTTGCTGCTCCGCGCGCGCGATAAGTTTTTCCAGCGCCTCCGGACTCAGGCGATTCAGCACCAGCACCCGCGCGCGCGACAGGAGCGCCGAGTTTAATTCGAAGGAGGGATTCTCTGTCGTCGCACCGATGAGCGTGATAGTGCCATCCTCAACCACCGGCAACAACACATCCTGCTGGGCGCGGTTGAAGCGATGCACCTCATCGACGAACAATACGGTGCGCTGACCCGCCATGCTGCGCTCACGCGCTATCTCGAAATGGTTCTTCAAATCAGCTACACCGGAGGCGACGGCGGAAACTTGTTCGAGCACATAGCCCGCCTCATCCGCAATCAACCGGGCGATGGTGGTTTTACCGCAGCCCGGCGGGCCCCAGAGGATCATGGATTGCAGGTGCTTCGCCTGCGCCATGCGGCTTAAAATTCCCTCATGCCCGGTGAGGTGTTCCTGCCCAATCACCTCCGCCAATGATCGCGGGCGCAGTTTCTCCGGCAGCGGCACTTCACGCGCACTGGCGAAGAGGGAGTTCTGCGATGTCTTGGGTTTAGCAGCCATGTCGGTAATCTAGAGCGCCCATACAAAAAAGGCCACCCGAAGATGGCCTTTCTGCTATTGCTTCAAAAACTGCAAGCCTACATGCTTATGGCGGCTCCTTTGATCGCGGCTCCTTTGATCATAAGCTTAACAGGAGAGCCTATGCCGCACTTGCTGGCAGCGGACGGGCTTACATCATTTTCGATATCTTTCACGGCAAAACGATCTTCAAGCTCTTTCTCTATTTCCTTAAAGACGGCAAGCTGTTTTTCTGCGTTTATGGGATAAGTATCCGCATAATCTTTATCGTCGTAATTCCATGGCGTGATAACGACATCACCCTGATAGTTACGCAATATGGTAATATGCGCAACGCCCGATGCCTTTAGTTTTTCCGTGTAGCGAGAGACGATATCGCCAATCTCTTTACCGATTTTATCCTTCATTTTGTCATGAATGGCGAGCGTCTCTGCCGGTTTAACGTTATCATCTGAACAGCTCATAATATATCCCTCGGTATGGTGAATCTCATCCCTTATTATATGCGTATGTGGTTAATAAATCATTAACCCTTTGATGAAGTTTTTATGACATAAAAAAGCCGCCAAAAGGCGGCTTTTTCCTTAGATATCAGCCACAAACCCTAGACGTTGTTGTCGTAGGTCTTGGTTTTTTTGGCTTTCTTGGCGGGGGCGGCAGCTTCGGTTGCTGCTGCCTCTTCACCGGTGACTTCCGTGCCGGAATTTTTGCCGCGCGCCGATTCGTCGCGATCGACGAACTCGACAATCGCCATCGGGCAGGCATCGCCATAGCGGAAACAGGCTTTCATGATGCGCACATAGCCGCCTTTGCGGGCTTTGTAACGCGGCCCGAGTACGGTGAGCACCTTGTCGGCCATTTTCGCATCGCGCAGTTTCGAGATCAGCAAACGACGGGTGTGTAGGTCGTTCGTGCGACCGGCGGTGATGAGCTTCTCCACGATCGGGCGAAGGTCTTTCGCTTTCGGCAGCGTGGTGAAAATCTGCTCGTGCTGGATCAGCGCGCACGCCATGTTGGCGAACATCGCCCGACGGTGCGACGATGTTTTATTCAGCTTACGGCCTGCTACTTGGTGTCTCATTTTAGTCTCCGTTGTTGGTTTTTGGTTGTTGGTTTTTGGTTGCTTTCGCCAACAACCAACGACCAACAACTAACAACCACTAGTATGGTTCCTCATATTTACGCGCCAGTTCTTCGATATTCTCCGGCGGCCAACCGACCACTTCCATACCGAAACGCAGGCCCATGCTGGTCAGCACTTCCTTGATTTCGTTGAGCGATTTGCGACCGAAGTTCGGCGTTTTCAGCATTTCGCTTTCCGATTTCTGCACGAGATCGCCGATATAAACGATGTTGTCGTTTTTCAGGCAGTTCGCCGAACGCACGGAAAGTTCGAGCTCATCGACTTTTTTCAGCAGGTGTGGCGAGAATTTCAAATCTTCCTCGGCCGTTTTCATCGGCGATTCGGGCAGGTCTTCGAAGTTGATGAAGAGCTGGAGCTGGTCCTGCAGGATACGTGCGGCAAGCGCCACAGCATCTTCCGGCGTGACCGAACCGTCGGTTTCGACCTCTAAGGTGAGTTTGTCATAGTCGGTACGGTTGCCGACGCGGGCGTTTTCAACGCGGTAGGCGACTTTCTCAACCGGCGAGAAAAGTGCATCCACCGGCATCAGGCCGATTGGCGCATCGGCAGGTCTGTTCGAAGCAGCAGGCACATAGCCTTTGCCCACTTCAACGATGAGTTCCATATTGATCGAAGCGCCTTTATCCAGCGTGCAGATCACGAGATCTTTGTTCAGCACTTCCACATCGGCATCGGTCACGATCATGCCGGCGGTGACTTCGCCAGCGCTTTCCGATTTCAGCGTCAGGCGCTTTTTGTCAGCGCTGTGGGCTTTCAGTTTCAGATCCTTGATATTGAGGATGATGTTGACGACATCCTCGCGCACGCCGGGAATGGCGGAGAATTCATGCTGTACGCCTTCGATTTTGATGCTGGTCACCGCTGCACCCTGCAGCGAGTTAAGCAATACGCGGCGTAGCGCCACGCCGAGCGTGATACCGAATCCGCGCTCGAGCGGCTCAGCGACCACAGTCGCCTTGCGGGCGTCACCCGTGACCGGCTTGATGTCAAGCTTTGACGGTTTGATCAGGTCTTTCCAGTTTTTGTTCAGAATAGCGCTCATAAGTCCTCGTTGTTGGTTATTGGTTGTTAGTTGTTGGTTTCGGCACCGGCTGTTCTAACAACCAACAACCAGCAACCAACAACACCCTTTTATACCCTTCTACGTTTCGGCGGCCTGCAACCATTGTGCGGCACCGGCGTAATGTCTTTGATGGCGGTGATGTTCATACCGACTGCACCCAGTGCGCGCAGCGCCGACTCACGACCAGCGCCTGGACCTTTCACGCGCACCTCAACGGTGCGCATGCCATGTTCCAAGGCTTTTTTACCGGCGATTTCGGCCGCGACCTGCGCCGCATACGGTGTCGATTTACGCGATCCCTTGAAGCCGTTGGCGCCAGAGCTTGACCACGCCACCGTGTTACCGAACGGGTCGGTGATGGTGATGATGGTGTTGTTGAAGCTCGCATTCACATGCGCGACACCAATCGGCACGTTTTTACGGTCCTTTTTTTTGACTGGACCTTTGTCGGGAGAAGCAGCGTCATTCGCCGCGGATTTTGCTTGTGCTTTTGCCATGACTCGCCCCTACTTCGTCACCATTTTCTTGCCGGCGATCGGAATCGCTTTACCTTTGCGTGTGCGCGCATTGGTGTGCGTACGCTGACCGCGTACGGGCAATTTCTTACGATGACGCAGACCACGATAGCAGCCCAGATCCATAAGACGTTTAATGTTCATCGAGACTTCGCGGCGAAGGTCACCTTCCACCGTGTAATCAGCGTCGATGATTTCGCGCAGTTTGATGACTTCTTGCTCGGTCAGTTGCGAGACGCGACGATCGAGGGCGATCCCGGCCTTTTCCACAATTTCTTTGGCTTTGACGTCACCGATGCCATGGATATTGGTCAGCGCAATAATGGTGCGCTTGGCAGTCGGAATATTCACGCCGGCAATACGTGCCATGCTACACTCCTACGTTGCTAAAACCCTTGAAAAGAACGAACTTTCCCCAAGGGAGCCGGGAATATAGCGATGAAAGCCCTAGTGTCAACGGGTATTTTAAGTGGAATTGAAGAATTGAGGAACTGGAGAACTAAAGTATTTTCGGTTTAATCGTGCGCCGGTGGTTGGCTCCCTCCCCCTTGAGGGGGAGGGAGGGGTGAGGGCGGCAATGTTTCCACATACTCAAACTCGGAGCAAATATCTAACGCCCTCCTCCTGACCTCCCCCCTAGAGGGGGGAGGAACCCATGCGCCGTGCCACTATAACGCATAATTAAGCCGTTTTCGCCGATTTGCCGCCGGCGACCATGGCGTGTAGGGCTTTCGTCACATGCGCGATATCGGCCATACCATCAAGCGAGCGCAGCATATTTTTATCGCGATAATAGGGCAGTAGCGGCGCGGTCATGGCATGGTAGGCTTCAAGCCGCTTGCCGACGGTGGCAGCATTGTCATCCTCGCGGCGCTTGAAATTCTTGGCACCGCACACATCGCATACACCTTCAGCTTTTGGTTTCTTAAAACTGTCGTGATAACCAGTGCCGCATTCACCGCAGGTAAAACGTCCGGCGATGCGGGCGACCAGCGCCTTATCATCAACCTCAAGCTCAATGACGAAATCGAGTTGTTTGTTTTCTTCGGCGAGCATCTCATCAAGCGCGCGCGCCTGCGCCAGTGTGCGGGGGAATCCATCGAGGATGAAGCCTTTTTTGCATTGGCCGTCGGTGATGGAATCGCGGATGAGGGCAATCATGATCTCGTCCGGCACCAAGGCACCTTTGGCCATGATCTCTTTAATTTCAAGCCCGAGCGAGGTGCCAGATTTTACCGACTCGCGCAGCATGTCGCCGGTTGAAAGTTTGGTGAGCTTGAACGTATCGCGCAGATATTCCGACTGTGTACCTTTACCGGCACCGGGCGGGCCTAACAGGATGATGTTCATCTTTCCTCCACCAGCCTAGAGCCGACAGCCGACAGCCGACAGCTAAAGCTCCAGGCTGTAGGCTGTAAGCTCATGGCTATCTTCCCTTCAGTCGCGACTTCTTAATCAACGACTCATACTGCTGCGCAAACAGGTGCGATTGAACTTGCGTGACAAAATCCATGATCACATTGACCACGATGAGAAGCGAGGTGCCACCGAGATAAAACGGCACCGAATATTGCGAAATAAGAAACTCCGGCATCACGCAGACAAGGCAGAGATACGCCGCGCCGACGACCGTTATCCGTGTCAGCACGTAATCGAGATATTCCGCCGTCGCCGCACCGGGGCGAATACCGGCGATGAATCCACCGTTTTTGCGCAGATTATCCGCCGTATCAACCGGGTTGAACACCACCGCCGTATAGAAAAAGCTGAAAAAGATAATGATGGAAATATACAGCACGAGATAGAGGGGCTGGCCATGGGCGAGATAGGTCGAGATTGTGCGCAGCCACTCCGATCCGCCTTCGGCGTTAAAGCCGGCGATGGTGAGCGGAAACAGCAGAATCGACGAGGCAAAAATCGGCGGGATGACCCCAGCCGAGTTGAGTTTCAACGGTAGGTGGGTGGCCTCACCCTGCATGATTTTATTGCCCATCTGGCGCTTGGGATACTGGATGAGGATGCGCCGCTGCGCCCGCTCGAAGAATACGATGAGGGCGATGAGGCCCAGCGCCACGGCAATCACCAGCAGAATCACTGAAGTGGACATCACGCCCTTCCTGCCCAGCTCGAACATCGACGCGAGCGCGGAAGGTAACTCGGCGACAATACCGGCGAAAATGATGAGCGAGATGCCCTGGCCAATGCCGCGCTGGGTGATTTGCTCACCCAGCCACATCAGGAACATGGTGCCGCCAGTCAGCGTCACCACCGTGGTGAACCTGAAGAACGTGCCGGGATTGAGCACCGCCGAGGAGCCGCTGGGCGATTGCATGCCTTCCAATCCGGAGGCAATCCCGTAGGCTTGCAGCAGGCATAAAAACAGTGTGCCATAGCGCGTATATTGGTTGATTTTGCGCCGTCCCGCCTCACCCTCTTTTTTGAGCGCAGCGAGTTGCGGCACCGCCGTGCCCATCAGCTGCATGATGATCGAGGCGGAAATATACGGCATCACCGCCAGCGCGAAAATCGTCATGCGCGAGAGAGCGCCGCCGGAGAACATGTTGAACACGCCGAGCACGCCGCCCTGATGCTGGGCGAAAATCTGCTCGAGGATGACGGGGTCGATGCCGGGCAACGGGATATAGGTGCCCAGGCGATATACCAGCAGCGCGCCCAGCACGAATAGCAGGCGGCTTTTCAGCTCGGTTGCTTTCGAGAACATCCCGAGATTGACGTTTTGTGCGAGTCGTTCAGCGGCGGAGACCATATTGTCCTTAGAGTCAAGTGGCTAGAGTCGAGTATCAAGGATCTCTCTTTAAGAGCAAGATGAACTCCGAATCAAGCGTGGATGATAAGAATCGAGCAATCACTCGACTCTCGATTCTCGACTCTGATTACTTCTTAGGTGCCTTGCGTGCGGCACGTTTTTCGGCGGCTTTGGCGCTACGTTCCTGACGTTTGCCGACTTTTTTCGGCGCACGCTTGGTTTTCACCACGACGGTTCCGCCGAGTTTCTTTACCGCTTCAACGGCATTGGCGCTGGCGCGATCGAAGTCGAGATCGAGCTTCACTTTCAGTTCGCCTTTGAGCAACAATTTCACGCCCTCGGCCGTTTTCGGCACAACGCCTTTTTCCTTGAGGATCGCCGTCGTGACTTTATCGCCCGCCTTGAACGTGCCGTTATCGACCAGCACTTGCAGATCGCGCAGCGTGATCACGTCGAACTCAACGCGGGTGTGGTTTTTGAAGCCGCGTTTCGGCAGGCGGCGGTGAATCGGCATCTGGCCACCTTCGAAACCTTTAATGGCAACGCCCGAACGCGCAGTCTGGCCCTTGCCACCGCGACCGCAGGTTTTGCCCTTGCCGGAACCGATACCGCGGCCGACGCGCATCCGGCGCTTGTGGGCGCCTTGGTTGTTTTGCAGTTGATTCAGTTCCATAATTTAACTCCGTTGTTGGTTGTTGGCTGTTAGTTGTTGGCACCAAAAACCAACAACCAATGACCAACAACGCCTTTACTTTTCTACTACCCGCACCAAATGCCGCACCTTCGTAATCATGCCGCGCACGGAGGGTGTATCCTCCAGCGTGGAACGACGACGAAGCTTGTTCAGCTTCAGGCCTTTCAGGGTTGCTTCCTGATCGTGCGTACGGCCGATGGGGCTGTAAATCTGTTCTACCGTTACTGTTTTCTTCGTTGCCATAATTTATTCCGTTGTTAGTTGTTAGTTATTGGTTGTTAGTTATAGGTTGGATTCTTCCAACAACCAATAACCAACAACTAACAACTTCCTATTCCTCGTTATGCACGCCAGCGGCTTTCGCGCCGGATTCACGGCGTTCGACCACATCGCCGACTTTCATCGAGCGACGTGATGCAATCGCACGTGGCGAGTTCATCAGTTTTAGCGCAGCAAACGTGGCTTTCACCATGTTGTGCGGGTTCGACGTGCCGGTCGATTTCGCCACCACGTCATGCACGCCGAGCGCTTCGAAAATCGCCCGCATTGGGCCACCGGCGATGATACCCGTACCGGCCGGCGCCGAACGCATCACCACACGGCCCGCACCGAAGCGGCCTTTGACATCGTGATGCAGCGTGCGCGACTCGCGCAGCGGAATGCGAATCATCGATTTCTTGGCACCTTCAGTCGCTTTTTTCACCGCGTCCTGAACTTCTTTGGCCTTGCCGGTGCCGTAACCGACTTTGCCTTTACCGTCGCCAACGACGACGAGCGCCGCGAAGCCGAAACGGCGACCACCTTTTACCACTTTGGCAACGCGGTTAATCGATACCAGGCGGTCAATCATACCGCTGTTATCTTCCCGTTCCTGCCGCCCTTGTCCTTCATGTGCCATCGTGATGTCCTTCCTAGAATGCTAAACCGGCGGCGCGAGCGGCATCCGCCAACGCCTTGATGCGGCCGTGGAACAGGTAACCGCCGCGATCGAACACGACCGTGTCGACCTTGGCTTCTTTGGCGCGCTTGGCGATGCGCTCGCCGACGGCTTTCGCCCCGGCAGCCGTCGCACCGTTTTTCACGGTGGCTTTGATGTCCTTCTCCGCCGTCGACGCTGAAGCGAGGGTTTTTCCCTGCGCATCGTCGATCAGCTGAGCATAGATGTGCTGACCCGAACGGAATACCGACAGGCGCACACGACCACTCTTTTTCAGACGGGTGCGAACACGTTGTTTGCGACGGGCGAACTTTGTAATACTTGCCATAAAAATCCCTACTTCTTCTTGCCTTCTTTACGACGAACCGTTTCCGTCGAATATTTAACGCCTTTGCCTTTGTACGGCTCGGGCTTACGCAGGCTACGGATTTCCGCCGCAACCTGACCAACCTTCTGCTTATCCGCGCCCGAAAGCACGATGCTTGTTTTATCCATGGCGACTTTTACGCCTGTCGGCACGATGTATTTCACTTCGTGCGAGAAACCGAGCGCAATGGTGAGAATCTGCCCTTGCACCGCCGCCCGATAACCAACGCCGTTGATGTCGAGCTGTTTTTTGTAGCCGGTTGTGACACCTTCCACGAGGTTCTTCACGTTGGCGCGCACGGTGCCCCACATAGCACGGGCGCGCTGTGTTTCGTTGGCGGCGGTCACCCAGACCTTACCCTCTTTCACTTCGATTTTAACATCGTCGTTGTAATGGGTTTTGAGTTCGCCGTTCGGACCTTTCACGGTGATAAGGTCGCTCACGGCGTTAACCGTGACCTTATCCGGAAGTGCAACTGGCAGTTTACCAAGGCGTGACATTTTTTAACTCCGTTGTTGGTTATTGGTTGTTTGTTGTTAGGAACAAGTAATTGCAGTTTTTGAATAACCAACAACCAGCAACTAACAACCAATAACGCTCCTTTCCTTAAAATACCGTGCAGAGAACTTCGCCGCCCACCTGCTGCTGGCGCGCCGAGAAGTCCGACATAACGCCCTTGCTGGTAGAGAGAATCGAAATCCCCAAACCGTTGTAATGTTTCGGCAGGCCTTTCACGCCCGCATATTTACGCAAACCCGATTTTGAGACACGCTTGAGATCGTGAATCGCAGGCTCGCCTTCGTGATATTTGAGTTCGACGACGAGATTGCGCTTATTGCCATCCGTTTCCATGCGCGAAGCGCGAATGAAGCCTTCGACCTCGAGCACTTTGCAGATGTCTTCGTTCAGGCGCGCATACGGCATGGTGATCGTAGCCAGGCGCGCTTTGTAAGCATTGCGCAGGCGGGCGAGCATGTCGGCGACGGTATCGTTATTAGCCATAAAATCTCCTACCAGCTTGCTTTAATGAGGCCGGGAATCAACCCGAACGAGCCAAGCTCGCGCAGTTTGTTACGGCACAGTTTGAATTTGCGGTAATATCCGCGGGGGCGACCGGTCAACTCGCAACGGTTACGCTGGCGCACGCGCGAGCTGTTACGCGGCAATTCATTGAGCTTCGCTTGCGCAGCAAAACGATCCTCGAGCGGCAGTTTGCGATTCATCACGATCGCTTTCAATTTAGCCCTACGAACGCGCGCAGCATCGCCCAGATTCTTGCGTTTGCGTTGACGTTCTTTCATGCACAGTTTTGACATAGGTTCTCCTTAATCTTTCTTGAAGGGAACATTGAACCCTTCGAGTAACGCGCGGGCTTCTTCGTCCGTATTGGCGCTGGTGACAATCGTGATATCCATACCGCGCACGGCAGTAATTTTATCGTAGTTGATCTCCGGGAAAATGAGCTGCTCTTTGAGGCCCATATTGTAGTTGCCCTGACCGTCGAAACTCTTCGGATTCACGCCGCGGAAGTCGCGGATACGCGGCATCGCGACATTGACAAAGCGATCGAGGAATTCATACATGCGCTGCTTGCGCAGGGTCACGCGGCAACCGATTTGCAGGCCTTCACGCAGCTTGAATGTTGCTTCGGCTTTTTTCGATTTGGTGATGACCGGTTTCTGACCGCTGATGAGGCCCATTTCCTCGGCAGCGGAGACCACTTGCTTTTGGTCGGCGACGGCCTCGCCCACGCCCATATTGATGACGATTTTTTTGAGCTGCGGAACCTGCATGCGGTTTTTGTAACCGAATTTGGTCGTCAGCGCGCCGACGATTTCTTTCTCGTAGACATCCTGCAGGCGGGGTTTCGCGGTTGTTTGCTTAGCCATAACTTCCTCTATCCATTCACCGTTTCGCCAGAACGCTTGGCGACACGCACTTTTTTACCGTCTTTCAGCGTGGTAAAACCAACGCGGGTAGGCTTGCCATCCTTCGGATCCGCCAAAGCCACATTGCTCACGTGGATCGGCAGTTCTTTGGTGGTAATGCCACCGGCAGCGCGCATCGACGGTTTTTCGTGACGCTTCACCTGGTTGATGCCGGAAACGACCACGCGATGCGCGTCGACCAGCACCAGTTTCACTTCACCGGTTTTGCCTTTATCGCGACCGGTCAGCACTACCACTTTGTCGCCTTTTTTAATTTTTGCAGCCATGACTAGAGGACCTCCGGAGCCAGCGAGACGATTTTCATAAACTTCTTGGCGCGCAATTCGCGGGCAACGGGCCCGAAGATACGCGTACCAATCGGCTCATTCGTATTGGTAACAAGCACGGCAGCGTTGCGGTCGAAACGAATCGCCGAACCGTCAGCACGCTTGGTGATGAAGCGGGTGCGTACGATGACTGCGCGGTGCACGTCGCCCTTTTTTACTTTGCCGCGGGGAATCGCATCCTTGATTGACACCACGACCACGTCGCCGATCGACGCAGTTTTGCGTTTGCTGCCGCCGAGCACCTTAATGCACATGACTTCGCGTGCGCCGGAATTATCGGCAACGTCCATGCGTGTTTGCATCTGAATCATGGTTGGCCCCTATTCTACGTTCACGCCAGCGGCGACTTTTTCGACGACTGCCCAGCGTTTAGTTTTTGAAATCGGCCTCGACTCGATGATGCGAACGACATCGCCGACCTTGCAGCCCTGCTCGTCATGCGCCGCGAATTTCTTCGAGCGGCGGATGATTTTTCCGTACATCGGGTGCTTGATTTTGCGCTCCACCTTAACCGTGACGGTCTTGGCGTTTTTGTCGCTCACCACTACACCCTGCAATATTCTTTTTGGCATCTTCCTTGTCCTTATGCAGCCTGCGACGAACGCAGATGGGTTAAAATTTGTGCGATTTCCTTACGCGCCTGCGCAAAGCGCGAGGTGTTGATGGTCTCGCCCTGGGCGCGCTGGAAGCGCAGGTTGAACAGCTCTTTTTTCAGCTCAGCGACATGAACTTTCAGCTCGTCAGCCGATTTGCCTTTTACCGTCACTGTTTCTTTTTTCTTGGCCATGGGACTAACCTTCCACACGCTTGATGAATTTCGTTTTTACCGGCAGTTTTGCTGAAGCGCGGTCGAACGCTTCGCGCGCAACTACCTCAGGTACACCGTCGATTTCAAACATGATGCGTCCTGCTTCGACACGCGCCACCCAATATTCCACCGAGCCTTTACCGGAACCCATACGCACTTCAGCAGGTTTGCGCGTAATTGGAATATCCGGGAAAATGCGGATCCACATGCGGCCAACCCGCTTCACATGGCGCGAAATAGCGCGGCGCGCCGCTTCAATCTGGCGCGCGGTGACACGGTTCGGCGTCATCGCTTTTAGGCCGTATTGGCCGAAATTCAGCGAATATCCGCCTTTGGCAGCGCCGGAAACGCGGCCTTTATGCGCCTTCCTATACTTAGTTTTCTTCGGTTGCATCATAATCGTTACTCGTTGTTAGTTGTTAGTTGTTGGTTTTTGGTTTTTGGTGCTTCTAACAACCAACAACCAGCAACCAACAACGCCTTCTTTAACTCGCTTGCGCAAAGCTCCCACTCGTGGTGGGCATACGCTGCAATTCTGCGTCTTTTAATATCTCGCCTTTAAACACCCAAACCTTCACGCCAATGATCCCATACGTCGTGAGGGCGGTCGCAATACCATAATCAACATCGGCACGCAAGGTATGAAGCGGCACGCGGCCTTCGCGGTACCATTCCATACGGGCAATCTCGGCGCCGCCCAGGCGGCCCGATACGTTGATACGGATACCTTCAGCACCCATACGCAGAGCGGATTGAACCGCACGTTTCATCGCCCGGCGGAATGCCACCCGGCGCTCGAGTTGCTGGGCCACACCTTCGGCAATGAGCGTCGAATCAAGCTCGGGCTTGCGGATCTCGATGATATTGACCTGCACTTCGTCCTTGGTGAATTTCTGCACCTCTTTCTTGATCTTATCGATATCGGCGCCTTTCTTTCCGATCACAACACCGGGGCGAGCCGAATGGATCGAGACGAAGCATTTCTTGCTCGGGCGCTCGATAATAATTTTCGATACACCAGCCTGAGCCAGCGCTTTTTTGATATAGGCACGGATCTTGAGATCCTCATGCAGCTTGGTGGCATAATCGTCGCCAGCGAACCAGCGCGAATCCCACGTTTTATTGATGCCGAGACGTAGGCCGATGGGGTTGATCTTCTGACCCATATTAGGCTCCTTCTTTCTCACGCACAACGATGGTCAGGTGCGAATAGGGTTTCAAAATCTGCGCACCACGGCCGCGAGCACGAGCATGGTAACGTTTCATGGTGAATGCCTTGCCGACCCACGCCTCTTTAACATACAGCGTATCGACATTGAGGTTGTGGTTGTTCTCAGCGTTAGCCACAGCCGATTGCAGGGCTTTGCGCACATCCTGGGAAATGCGCTTGTGGCTGAAGTTCAGCTGGGTCAGCGCATCCGCCACCTTCATGCCGCGAATCATCTCCGCGACGAGGTTCAGCTTGATCGGCGAGGTGCGCAAATTACGCACAACCGCCCGCGCTTCATTCGGCGCCAGATCACGTTCTCTTGCAGGTTTACCCATGACTCTCTCTCCTAGCTCGAAGCCGTCGCCGTATCGGCGGACTTGTTGGTGGAACCGTGCGCAAGGAAGATGCGGGTCGGCGCAAACTCGCCGAACTTGTGCCCGATCATTTCCTCCGTAACCAGCACGGGGATATGCTTTCTGCCGTTGTATACGCCGAAGGTGATGCCGACGAATTGCGGCAGAATCGTCGAACGACGCGACCATGTCTGAACCACCGTATTGCGGCTCGCGTTGCGCGCCACATCGGCTTTCTTCAACAGATACCCGTCGATGAACGGGCCTTTCCAGACAGAACGTGACATAATGCTTCTCCTTAACCTTTGTTCTTGCTCTTCGCCTGATGGCGAGTGCGGATGATGAGTTTGTTTTTACGCTTCGGATTACGCGTCTTGTAACCTTTGGTCGGCTGGCCCCATGGCGTCACCGGATGACGGCCGCCGGAGGTTTTACCCTCACCGCCGCCGTGCGGGTGATCGACCGGGTTCATCGCCACACCGCGAACATGCGGGCGCTTGCCTTTCCAGCGGTTACGACCGGCTTTGCCGATCACTTCGTTCTGGTGATCGGGATTCGATACTGCGCCGATAGTGGCCATACATTTCGCCAGCACCATGCGGAGTTCACCCGAACGCAGTTTGAGCTGCGCGTAGCCGGAATCTTTACCAACGAGCTGGACGTATGCGCCTGCCGAACGGCCAATCTGGCCGCCCTTACCGGGTTTCATTTCCACGTTGTGCACGATGGTCCCGATTGGGATGTTGGAAAGCGGCATCGCGTTGCCTGGCTTGATATCGACGCGGTCACCCGAAACTACCGTATCGCCAACGCTGAGGCGTTGCGGTGCGAGGATGTAGGCGAGTGTGCCGTCTTCGTATTTGATCAGCGCGATGAAGGCCGAACGGTTCGGATCATATTCGAGGCGCTCAACCGTCGCCGGCGCATCGAATTTGCGGCGCTTGAAATCGATGATGCGGTATGCCTTTTTGTGCCCGCCGCCTTTTTGGAAGCTGGTCACGCGGCCCTGGTTGTTGCGGCCCGTTGCGCTGCTTTTTGCAGTCACCAACGACTTGACCGGCTTGCCTTTGTAAAGCTCGCTGCGGTCAATCAGTACCAGCTGGCGCTGACCCGGCGTGGTTGGTTTGAAATGTTTAAGTGCCATGGGTTTCTCCCCTTACTTTCCTACCGCAGACCAGCTGCGAAATCGATGGTGTGGCCGGCGGCTAACGTCACGATCGCTTTGCGCATATCCTGACGATGACCGATTTTGCCTTTGAAACGTTTCTCTTTGCCCTCGGTGTTCATCGTGTTGACTTTCGTCACCGTCACGTTGAACAGTTTTTCAACCGCACGCCTAACATCGTCCTTGGTGGCATCCGGCGAGATTTTGAAAACGACTTTGTTCATCTCGGCATGACGGGTTGATTTTTCCGTGATGAGCGGCCTCACCAGCACGTCGTACAGGCGCAGCTCAACCGGGCCCGTATGTTGCGTGCGAACGGCAGCAGCCTTTTTCGCTTTCGGCGCTTTCACTTTCTTCTCAGCCTTCTCGGCTACTTCTTTTTTTGCCGGACTCATTTCAGCCTCGCTTGCAGTGCTTCCACTGCGTCTTTGGTGAGAACCAGTTCTTTATGGCGCAGGATGTCGTACACGTTCGCGCCAACAACTTTCAATACATCGACACCCTTCACGTTACGCACCGCGTTGGTGAAGGTCGCGTCGAACTCGGCGGCGATGAACAGCGGCTTAACTAACCCCAGCTTCTCGAAGCCAGCGATGACCGCTTTGGTTTTGCCGTCTTTCAGTTTGGCCTCCGAAATCACAAACAGCTTGCCTTCTTTTTGCTTGGCGGAAAGGGCGTGCTTGAGGCCCAGTGCGCGGACTTTTTTCGGCAAGCTATATTCATGCGAGCGAACCACCGGACCATGTGCACGGCCACCACCTTCTTGATGGGGTCCACGCAACGTGCCCTGACGGGCCATGCCTGAACCTTTTTGCTTGAACGGCTTTTTTCCGGTGCCGGAAACTTCGGCGCGGGTTTTGGTTTTGTGCGTGCCGGCACGTGCTTTCGCACGCTGCCATTCGACGACGCGTTGCAGGATATCCTTGCGCGGCTCAAGGCCGAACACGGAATCAGCCAGATCAACCGAACCGGTTGCAGCCGAACTATCCAGGGTGACGAAATTGATTTTCATGGCGCCCCTACTCCTTCTTGGCTTCTGCGGCCGGAACCGCTTCTGCTTGGGTTGTTTCTACCGCGGGTGCCGCCGCTTGTTCTTTTGGCGCTTCAGCTTTTTTCACTGCCGGGTACGGCGCATTGGCCGGACGGCTGCGTTTCTCCGCATCGACCACGCGCACCAGCGCTTTATCGACGCCGGGAACGTTGCCTTTGACGAGGATCAGGTTGCGCGCCTCGTCGATCTGGATGATCTCGAGATTCTGCATGGTGATGCGCTCGGTACCTAAGTGGCCCGCCATTTTCTTGTTCTTGAACACACGGCCCGGATCCTGACGCTGACCGGTCGAACCGTGCGAACGGTGTGATACGGATACGCCGTGCGATGCCTCTAAGCCACGGAAGTTCCAGCGTTTCATCACACCGGCGAAGCCTTTACCCTTGGTGTCGCCGATCACATCGACGAACTGGCCGGGCACGAAATGGTTGGCACGGATTTCAAAACCCACATCGAGCAGCGCATCTTCAGCGACACGAAATTCGGCAAGTTTCTTTTTCGGCTCAACGCCAGCCTTGGCAAACTGGCCGCGCTGCGCTTTATTGGTACGCGAGACTTTGGCCTTGCCGAAACCAAGTTGCACGGCGGTGTAGCCGTCTTTTTCTTTGGTACGGCGTGCCACAACCTGAAGATTATCAAGCTGCAATACGGTCACCGGGATATGCTGACCATCCTCGTCATAGACGCGGGTCATTCCCAGTTTTTGTGCAATTACTCCGGTACGCATGATCAAGCTCCCTATGCCGCGTTCAACACGGTGATTTCAACTTCCACACCCGAGGCGAGATCGAGCTTGCCGAGCGCATCCACGGTTTGTGGGGTCGGCTCAACGATATCGATCAGGCGCTTGTGGGTACGGATTTCGAACTGCTCGCGCGACTTCTTATCGATGTGCGGCGAACGGTTCACGGTAAAACGCTCAATCTGGCGCGGCAACGGAACCGGACCACACACCTGCGCACCCGTGCGACGCGCGGTGTTGACGATCTCCTTGGCGGAGTGGTCAAGAACCGCGTGGTCGTACGCTTGCAGGCGGATGCGGATTTTTTGGTTAGCCATCATAGTCGGTACCTTTGTTTGCCTGTTTCCTTAACTACTAATCCAGAACCTTCGCCACCACTCCGGCGCCGACGGTGCGGCCACCTTCGCGGATGGCGAAGCGCAGGCCTTGGTCCATCGCGATCGGGGCGATGAGCTCAACGACCACTTTAATATTGTCGCCCGGCATCACCATCTCGACGCCGGCAGGCAGCGTCACCACGCCGGTCACGTCCGTCGTGCGGAAATAAAACTGCGGACGGTAGCTGGTGAAAAACGGTGTGTGGCGCCCACCTTCATCCTTGGTGAGAACATACGCTTCACCTTCAAACTTCTTGTGCGGCGTGATCGAGCCGGGCTTGGCAAGCACTTGCCCACGCTCGACTTCCTCGCGCTTGGTGCCGCGCAGCAGAACGCCCACGTTGTCGCCCGCTTCCCCTTGATCCAGAAGCTTGCGGAACATCTCAACACCCGTGCAGGTCGTTTTTACGG
>JANNSK010000099.1:0-3836 GCA_031402515.1 Alphaproteobacteria bacterium
GAGCAGGCCGCCTTCGGGTAGGGTAAAGGACTTCCCTGAACTGCCGAGATGTACGATATGCCCCACCTTGTCCTTGACAGCGCTGCCATTCACGGTGGCGACCATCATCGAGGTCATGCCCTCGATAGGTGTAGCGCTGACACTGGCTTTCGGTGGGAGCATGAGGTTGGGCCGGTCTAGCAGCGCCATCTGGATGCGGTCGGCGCAGGCATTGACTGGCGCCCCCGAGGAACCGCCGCCGGAGGATGTCGTATCCGGGTAGGTGGTATCCAGCTGGCAGTCGGCGAGGACGGAAGGCGTTTCGCTGCCCTTGCCCGAGCAGGCTTCGGCACCCGCTTCGCAGCCGCCGACCATCACCGTTTCAAATACGATATCGCCGAAGGCGGAGGAAGGCCTGAAATAGGCGTCGCCGTTGCAGCCGTCGGGAATCGGCGGCGAGGCACCCGCATTGACTGGCAGTACGAGATACATGTTCGGATTAAGTGGGTCTGACGGGTCGAGCGGGTCGGCGGCCTTGGCGGGCGGCGGTGTGCCGCCACCGTTATCGCCACCGTTCGAATTGCCCGATGACGAACCAGCAGGATCGCTTCCCGCAGGAATCAAACTCAGCACCACCTGTCCGGCGCTGCTATTAAAACTGATCATCTGTGAGACGGGCGGCATGCGGCTGTCCGGCGGGGCGATAGTCGCCCCGCATGGCCGGTTGGGGAGCATCGCGCCGTCGGGTGAAATCTGCTGATAAGTGCCGCCAATCTTGCGATAGAGCCAGTATTCGTAATGGCCATATTCGGTAATGAGCAGACTGTCCGCACCCGCAGTGAGCGACATCTGATACGTGGTGAGTGGCACAGCGCCGCCACAATCGAGCGTTGCCGCCGTCGCGGTGACCGGTTGCTTCACCCCGAAGATGGTTTCGTTGTCATCGTTACTGGTCGGGCAGTTGCCGGTGTTGCCTCCGGAGGAAGACGAGCCGCTGCCACTACCGCCGCCGCAGATATTAATACCACCGGGAAGCGAGCAGGGGAATCCCGCCCAGGGAGGAAATCTCATGGAAAAATCGCGGGTGCCGGCGCTCACGCTGTCCGGTGCGCCCTTAGCGCCAGGCGGTGTTTCCGGCGGTTGGATGGTACCATAGGAGAATCCGGACATGCCGGGGCCGGACGGGCCTTGTGGGGCTTTGCCTTCCTGCAGAAGAAAATCCGGCGGCGGGTCCGACGGCGTGCCAGTCCTGCAATCGTCAGCCTTGTATGCATTGATTTCATGCTGTTGCTGGTTTTTAAATCCTTTGATTTGAGCGCAGGTCTGGCCGCCACCGCCCGTGCTCTGCGCCCAGACGGGCGAGGCCGCCAGTGTGCATAAGGAAAGACCGAGCATAATGGGACGTAATAGAGTGGTCATTGGGTGGCCTCCATGCTGCAATAGGACTCACTGATGCGGTAAAGTTTGACCGAATCCCACGCCTTCATCTCGCATTTAGAGAGTTTGGTGTCCTCGCAGCTGGTGATCCAGTCAAGCCCTTCGATCTCGGTTTTGGCATGGGCGTCGAGCATGCCGGATTTATACAAGCGGCGCTGGCGGATATTGCCCCAGGTATCGGTTGTGCCGCAAGTATCCGGCGATTTGCCATTATCGTACTCGACGACATCGACATAGCAATTCTTTAGCTCGGTGCAGTTACTTCCCTCGGATGAACGGCAAGATTTTTTATTGGGCAGGTTCACCTGCGTTACCACGCCGACTTTGGCCAGCCCCGGTTTGCCGCCTTCGGTTGCGCCATCCGGCATCATCACGATGTCGCCGCATTCGGCATTGTCGAGGCCACCCAACACCTGCCCGTCGCAGAGTTTGGGGAAGCGCTCATCATCTTTTTTCGCCGAAAGATAACCACGCCATACACGTGGCCATGATTCCGGTTTTAGCTCGACGCTGGTGTCGGAAGAGTGTGGTTTGCCATCGCCACCGCCCTGCTGCGCGGTGTTGCCGGCTTCCGGAAGTGGCGTGAATTCGCATTTTTTGTCTTTGCCTTCACCACTGCATTTCGTTTGCCAGAAACTGTTATATTGGCCGCCGGTTTTGAACAGGGCCAAGCCTTCCGAGTCGCCGGGCTTGAAGGTTTTTTCGTAGCGGTGGATGCAGCTGATGTTCGTCTGGCGCAGGCCGCGGGCTTGATAGAGTTTCAATTCGGTCCAGCTCGTAATGCCGTCTGGCTTCTTGAACGACACGCCGCCGACGCTGACATCGTCCCCCCAGCCGCCATAGAGGCACCGCTGATCTTGTGCTTTTTCTTCCTGCTGGCCACCGCCTGCACCGGAGGACGATGACGCGCCTTGTTGTTGCGTGCCCTCGGGTTCTGCTTCGCGACCGACGCCGACGATGGCTGTCCACTGGCCTTTATTATCCATGGGGTCTTGCTCTTCCGGTTTGGCATTTTCCTGAAGCGAACTGCCGGTGTCCCACAGGCGCGGATAGGGCATGTGATCGGTGAAATACTCCTTAAAGGTGAGGCCTTCGGGCACGCCTTCGGGCAGCGCGTCGTTTTCTTCATCCTCCTTATTGTGATAGCGCATTTTGAGTTTGTTGATTGGCGTCACCGGCGCGCGCAAATCCTTGCACAGTTTGTCGATATTGTTTTCACTGGTATGGTAGCTGTTGTCACGCGTACAAGGAGCGCGGTATTTTTTCTGCGTGATTGGGTTGGCGAGGCAGCGCGACGAAAGACAGTAGCAGCCCGGTCTCGGTATGGCACCGCAGGGCCGCCTGATTGACATATCAAGGCCAGTATAATGCGTTGGGCAGGGCGCGCGATTACTTTCCGAATCGCTTTTCTGGCTCAACCCATAACAGGTCCAGCAGGGCAGGGGCGTACATGAGCCGTTTGGCCGCACCCGGCAACATGGATTCATCTGCGCGCCGACATTCAGATAGCAGGCGGTGTTGAAATCGATGCGGTTGGTGATCCATTTGTTGAACACGTCGCGGCGGAAGGAAAGTATATCCACCTTCATCATCATCTTTTCGTCGCCTTCGCGCACGCCCGCGCAGAAGACGCTGTTCGTTGTATCGGAACTGTAGGCCTCGGTGGTCGGCGAATACTTGTCGCGCTCGTTATCCTGAAAATCCCAGCGCGGCGTATAGGGGTGCGAGGTATCGTTAATCTCTTCGTACTCCACCGCGCCGATGGCGGCGAGGGTGATGTCGGTCGTGGTTTCGGGATAGGGAATGGTTTCCTTGAATGTCAACCCGTCGGGGTAATGCGGTTCCATCGGCGCTTTGGAATCCTTGCGGTGTTTGGGATCCTCAAGCAGTTTGAGCCATGCGTGCCAGAGATAATCACCCGCATAATATTCCTGCTTGGTATCTTTTCTGATTTTAAGCGGTTGGCAGTTGGTTTTTAGCGAAATCAGTTCACTGTCATCGTCCGGATTTTCGCGTGAGAACAGCCTTGGGTCCTCCTTTTGATAAGGATAAAGCGCGGCGCGCATGATGTACTGGTTGGTGCAGCTATCGAGCTCAAGCCGGATAAATTTTGCCTGATCCTCCACCGAGGTAATGCTTCCTGGGAGTTTGATCAGGCGTTTGCAGGTGGCGAGTGCGATGGTCGCCGATTTTGCAGAAGTGGGAGTGGTAGGGGCTTGTGGGTTTTGACTTTCCTCATCTGCCAGCATGGTCGTCACAATACTTGGATCGTTCACCGTGCCGCGGTAATAATCGCCGGTGTAGGCTTTGGCAGGATCGTCCTTGTCGCGCGCATAGGCGAACAGGTAGGGCGAGAAATCCTTGATGAAGGATTTGAGTGGCGTGTCCTTCATCGGCATCGGCGGTTTGGTCGGGCAGGG
>JANNSK010000100.1:0-22922 GCA_031402515.1 Alphaproteobacteria bacterium
CAGCAGCGCGGCGAGTATCATCGCGCTGCCGCCCGCGGCTTCCTGATGCAGGAACGCGCGCAGATGGGACATTACCGTGCGGCGATTGAATACACGCTTGATCATGATCGCTTTTGTAGCGCGCAAGGCGGGCTACGTACAAGCATCAAGGCAATCGGGCAGCACTTATTTACTAATGCGCAAATTCGCCAGTGAAGCGCCGATAGTCTGGAAGGCAGCCTCTAAGTCGTCACCAGTTTCCGTGTCGAAGAAATAGTCCGGCTGGGTGGCACAGTTGGTGAGCATGGTTTTAATGTCGGCGTCGTCTTCCTGAAACAGCACGGTGTAGACGTAAATATCCTGCGCCTTCATCGCGTTGCAGACCGTTTCCAGCCTATCGTCGAGCTCATCGGAAGCGGCGCTGGCGCTGGTGGTGCCAAGCTTGCCCTCTGAGAGGTAACCATAGGCCCCGTTCCAGCTGCTGATCATGGTGTTGGTACCGTCGGTCATCAGTACGACGGCCTTGATCATCAGCGGCGTGTTGTAGGCCAGCGGCAGATCGTTGGCCTCCATGTCGCCGCCCCACCAGGTTTTCCATTCTGGATCAAGCAGGCGCCAGCCCCACACGGCGCCGACCGGGATGTGGGTCATGCCGTCGGTATCCAGCGCATCGATGGCGCTTTCAAGGGTTGCCTTCACGTTGGTCAGCGGTGTCAACTCATTCGGGCAATAGCGGTTCGGCCCCTTGCTGCTGGTGATGGTGTAAACGGTGGTGGTAATCGCGGTGGTCTCTGTGCAATCCCTGCCGCTACCGCTGCCGCTGCAGGCAATAGTGGTGGTGGTATTACCCACGGTCGTCGAGCCGCAGGGATAGTTCGAGCATTTACAGCTGCTTTTGTTGTGGCAGATATAAACCCAGCTTGAGTCGATATCGGTAGTGATCCAGTTGTTGTTGCTGTCATCCGGCCAGTAATAGGCTTGTAATGGCTCGATATCGGGTGTTGCATCGGTCACATCGTTGCCGTTATCGGTGCGCGCCTCGAGGCAGCCTCCCCATTCGCCGCCTGTGCCCCAGTCGAGATTGTTGTGGTCCTGTGTGGCGTCGATCCAGCTGTCATGCCCGTTGCCGACATTCACCGCCTGCGAGAAGGGTACAATGCCCACCCAGAGGTTGGTGCCGGTTGCATTGTTGCCGAATAGCACATCGAGCAGCTCGTGCGAAGCATCCTGCAGTGCTTCGATTTTATCGCAGGGTTGACACATCGAGCCGGTGACGTCGAGCACGATGGCTAGCTCAAGCCCCTTGTTGGAGCGCGTTACCTGCGTATTGGCATGCAGTTCCATCGTATCGCGGCCGAACACCTTCATGAAAGTCGTGGGCATGGTGGCATAGGCATCCACCGTGAGCACGAGGGTGTTTTCACTTAAGGAAGCTGGGCTGCTGGTAATAGTGGTGCCGAGCGTGCCACCGGTGAAGTTGATGTTCATATATTTGGTGATGATGGCGTTCAGCACATCCATGTCCGAACTGGCGGATGCGCCAGCGGCCAGCCCTGCCGCATCAAGCGCGTTCTGCAATTTGGTCTGCACAATTTGGCCGCGTCCGACATCGACGGCGGAGCCAACCGCGCCGACGAGCATCATGATGCCCAGGGCGACCACAACGAATACGTTGCCACCTTCAGCTTTGCCGAATGACTGTAAAAGATTTTTCATAGCAACCTCCTAAATGGGCGCGGTGGTAAGCGAGCCAAGCCGTGGCTTATAAAATGCAGCGCGGTAGATGGTTGTGGTGCCAAAAAACTGTGACGTGAGAAGTGGTGTGAACTGATAATAAATCTCGGTGGCGATGACGTTCTCTTTATTATCGAAAGCGAACGTGCCGGGCATCACCGGCACTGCATCCACCGCGCCCAGCGTACTGCTAACGGCAAGCGTGCTGTCGCTGGTGTAGCGCCAGTTAACCTTGGCGGCTGCGCCATCCGGCCGGTAAAGCGAGGTAATGAACACTTTGCCGCTATTGCCAAACGTGAATGGTTGCATCACGTCGTCGCTGGCCGAGAGCAACGCAGTAATGTCAGCCAGGGTAAGCGTTTGGTTCTGCGAGGACACGTCGGCCACGGTATAGGCGAATTTCTCGACTTTCTGGGCGATCAGGATGTAGCGGGTCAGTTCGACGCAGCCATAAAAAAACGTCAGCAACACCGGCAGCATCATGGCAAACTCGACGATGGCCATCCCGTTATTGTTTTTACACAGTCGTTGGCAACTGCGACGCGTAGCTGCGGTCAGCAGCGAGCCTTTAGAGGGGGAGCGGAGCGGGGGCACTTTTGGGTGCCCCCCCGCGCGCTTGCGCGCCAATCTAATTATCATACGGTTCATTTTTCACTACCGAGCGTGCGGTGATGATGTAATTGCCGTCTTCATCACCGATGATGTTGCTTAAAAGAGGCGTCATGACGGGCCATGGGTAGCTCACGGTGTAGACAACAATCGCGCCAGCGCCGCCATAGCCAGCGAGGCCCATATCCGCATCGAACTGGCCGTTACCGTTAATGTCGGTATATTCACCCGCCTCGATCGTGCCGTTGCCGTTGGTGTCGTTGGACGGTTCGGCATCACCGATCTGGCTGAAATCTGAGTAATATTTCGAACTGATATCCAACGCTTCCGGGTCGATCAGCCCCTGCGTTTTTTGCTCCACCGAGGCCAGAATCGTTTCCTCCCGGCTGGAGTCTTCCGTCACATATCCGGTTTTCCCCAGGCGTGAGGTAATGGCAGTGGCGCTCTCCATGATGTTCGACACAAGCATGATCGAGGCGAATTCAAGAATGCCGAACATCATGAGTAACAGCACCGGCGCCAGAATCGAAAACTCAATCGCGCTGACACCGCGCGTGTCGTGGATGAAGCGCGAAATGCCGCTCAATCGCGGCCATATTCTGGTGAATGAAGAATGCATGGTACCCAGACCATTTATAGCAGAACCGCTCTGGTTAGTCAGCAGCAATACCTCGATAAAGAGTTGTTTTCGTACGCAATTTTATACGATTTTTACATTAATACACACCAGCGACACATCTTGTCTTCAGGCGCGAATAAAGTTACAGTGGGCCCGATCTCCACCAACGCTCGAGGTTCCCATGCGTTACGGTTTGCTTCTGCTGATGTCACTTTCACTCATGGCCTGCGATATGGGTACCACCAAGGTGGTGGACCCGTCGAAGCTACCGCCGCTTTCCGCCCAGGAGCGCGCGCTGCTCATCGCGGCGGACGCTGCTGCAAACGGCGGTGATATGGTGAGTGCCGAGCGCAATTACAAATCCGCCATGGCCCAATCGAAGGGACATGTCGAAGCGCATCTGGCGCTGGCCAATGTGTATATGCACCAGAACCAGTTGGATAAAGCAAAGGAAGTGCTCGTACTGGCGACGGAGTTTCAGCCAAACCATGTGGCGGCCAACCATCTCCTTGGCAAGATTGCCATCGGCGAGAACAAGCCCGCCGAGGCCCTGAATTATTTCACGGCAGGTCTGAAAACTAATCCGGGCCATCTCGATCTTTCAAACGGCGCAGGCATTGCGAACGACACGATGCATAAACATGCGGCGGCGCAGGTTGTTTATTTGCGGGCATTGCAGCTACATCCGGACGAGGACCTCTCCATGGTAAAAACCAACCTCGCTATGTCCTATCTGCTGGACGGCAAAGCGCAGAAGGCGGTAGACCTGCTCAAGAAAGAAGTGAAAAAGCCCGGTATATCGCCGGTGATGAAACATAATCTCGCGCTGGCTTACGGTGTGCTGGGCAGGCATACGCAGGCAAAAACATTGCTGAATGGTGAGATATCGGAAGAGGAGCGCCTGCAGAGTATCAAGCGCATCAACGACTATGTGGCGCAGGAATTACTCAAGCGTCGCCCCGCTGTGCCCAAGCCGGAAAAACCGCCCACTGCTACATCGAAGCCGCTGGTGAAGCCGACAGTGCATCAAGAATAGTGCTAGTCGCTAGTGCTAGGAAAAGAATCTAGCTAGCACTAGCACTTATTTCATCGTGTTCATCACGCTGATGATTGCTGGCGTCATCACGATGACGAACAGCGTGGGCAGGATGAAGACGATCATCGGCACGGTCATCAAAGCGGGCAGGCGGGCGGCGCGCTGTTCAGCGTTTAACATGCGCTCGGTGCGGAATTCCCTGGATAGCACGCGCAACGCTTGCGCGATCGGCGTACCGTATTTTTCCGTCTGGGCGATGACGTTGACGAATCCCCGGATTTCCTTGATGTCAGCACGTTGGCCGAGATGCTTCAAGGCCGTGGCGCGGTCGGGCAGGAAGCCAAGCTCGACCGAAGTGAGACTGAATTCCTCCGCCAGCACCGGTGAGACGCGCCCCAACTCGCGCGAAACGCGATCAAGCGCGGCGGCCAGCGACAGGCCGGCCTCGGCGCAGATCATCATGAGGTCGAGCGCATCCGGCAAGGCGCGGCGAAGCTTGTGGTGGCGTTTCTTGCGCGCGTTGGAAACAAGGATATCAGGGAAACGCGCACCGAAATAGCCCATGCCGAGCAGGATCAGCCAGTTGCCACCCTCCGCTACCGTGAAGGGATTTGACCAGTTGATCCCCGCCATGGCCAGTCCAAGGCCCAACCCAATAAACGGTGCGACGAGCTTGGCAAAAGCGAAGATAATAATCGCGTCTTTGGAGCGGTAGCCCGCCTGGATGAGCTTGTATTGCAACGCGCCCACCTGGTGCTTTTGCAGCAGTTTGAACTGGCTGACGATCTGGCGCATCCAACTCATGGTGCCGGTATGTTTCTTCTTACGGCGACGGGCAGTGGTAAGTTCGCCTTTGAGTTCGGCGCGGCGCTCGGCGATGGCTTTCAGGCGCGGTGCCAGCCGGTCGCGTTCGATAAAAATCTGTCCGATCGACCAAACAATCAGAAACACCGCGATGGCAGCTAGTGCAATCAGCATATCGGTAATCGTCATGCCGAATGGCAGGATTTCGTTCAGGATGAGCGGATAGCCCTTATGCATGATACGTGACCCGCGATGCGTGATTTGCATTCCAGTGCTCTTTGACGAGACACGGGACATAAACCACTGTGTCTTTTATTCTCATATTTCTAACTGCGTCATGCGTTTCATGATGAAGCCGCCGAGCGCCATGATGACACCGGCGCCGATCAGCGCCATATTACCACGGTAATCGTCAAACAGCGGACTTAGATATTTTGGCGAGATAATCGACAACAGCAGGAACACCACGAAGGGCAATGAACCCACGATATAGGCCGAAGCGCGGGCCTCGGAAGACAGCGCGCCGATTTTGAGCTTCATCATATGTCGTGCGCGTAACACCTCGGAAAGGTTGCTCAGAATTTCGCTTAAGTTACCGCCGGTTTCGCGCTGCAGGATAATCGTGGTGACGAAGAAATTGAACTCAGTCATGTCGAGCCGATCGGCGGTATCGGCGAGCGCGCGTTCCATCGGCATACCCAGTGCGGTTTGCTGGCTGATGGTGGCGAATGTATCGCCGACGGGCGCTGGAATTTCCTTGGAGATGACCTGGAATGCTTCAGCGACCGGCAGACCCGCGCGTAAGCCGCGCACGATAAGATCGATCGCTTCAGGAAACAGCCGGAGGAACTGCAATTTGCGTTTCTTGATTTTGCGACTGACCGCCATATGCGGGATACCCAGACCCGCGATCAAGGCAACAAGCAGCGCCAGTAATACTGGTTGGCCGAGGATGACGATGAGCAGGAACACAACAATGATAATGATCAGGGATATTTGCAGGAATTTCTGCGGACGTGTGGTCATGCCCGCCGTCTCGAGGCGTGCCTGTAGTTTTTCGATGCTGCTGAAGTGCAAAAGAAACTGACCGAATGCGGTTTGCTTATGTTGCCTGCGTCGCAGCGAACCGAGCGCTGCCGGAAGGCGTGTCACTGCCGGTCCGCGGCGCGTCACCCGTGCCATCCGCGCTTTCATTTTTTTGTTGGCGTCGCCGCCAGCCAGCAGGAAATAAGCGGCCACAGCGAATAGGATGAGCCCAACCCACAGCTCAGGCGATGTCAGTATGGCTTGCACTAGATGAGCTCCAGCAGCGCTTTATCGAGGCCGAAATACGAGGCTTGCGGCGTGAAATGGGGCCTGAGTCCTGAGGATTTGAACTCGCCGATCAAACGGCCTGAGGCATCCTCGCCCTGGAACTGGAAGGTAAATAAATCCTGGGTGATGATGACTTCGCCCTCCATGCCCATCACCTCCGTCACGTGGGTGACGCGGCGAATCCCGTCGCGCATACGCTGGATCTGCACGATGAGCTGAACGGCGGAGGAAATCTGGTGACGAATAGCATGCGATGGCAATCGCATCCCCGACATATTCACCATGTTCTCCAAACGTGTCAGTGCTTCACGCGGGCTGTTGGCGTGCAGCGTGCCGAAGCTGCCATCATGGCCGGTGTTCATCGCCTGCAGCAAATCGATGGCCTCGCCGCCTCTCACCTCGCCGAGGATGATGCGGTCGGGCCGCATTCTGAGCGCGTTCTTGACGAGGTCGCGCATGTTGATTTCGCCGTCGCCCTCGAGGTTTGCGGGCCTAGTTTCGAGCGGCACTACGTGCGGCTGTTGTAATTGCAATTCCGCCGCGTCCTCGATGGTGACAATGCGTTCGCCATGATCGATCATGCGAGAAAGTGCATTGAGCAGCGTGGTTTTACCCGAGCCCGTACCGCCTGAAATGATGATGTTGAGGCGAATGGCTCCGGCGATTTTGAGCAATTTACACAGCGGTTCCGAGATATTGTTCTGCGCCGCCATGATATCCAGCGTGATTTTTTTCTTGGCGAATTTGCGGATCGAGATCGAGCAGCCTTTGAGCGATAGGGGAGGCGCTATGACGTTGACACGCGAACCGTCTTTCAGCCGCGCGTCGCAAATCGGGCTTGATTCATCCACCCGTCTGCCGATCGCGGTCACAATGCGCTGGGCGATGTTCATCACATGCTCGTTGTCGCGGAAACCGATATCGGTGAGTTCGAGCTTACCCTTGCGTTCGATGTATACCTGCTTCGGCCCGTTCACCATAATGTCGGTGATGGCTTCGTCTTTCAGTAAGGGTTCAAGCGGGCCCAATCCTATCATGTCATCGACGATCTGGCTGGCGAGCAACTGCTGCTCGAGCTGGTTGATGGCGAGTTTTTGCTCGATAACGATTTCGCCGATGACATCGATAATCTGTCGGCGCAGCTCCTCCTCCGGCAGCTTGGAGGCGGTTTGCAGATCGATCTGCTCCATCAGCTTGCCGTAAATCTGGTCTTTGGTTTTGCGCAGCGCGCTGTCCATTTCCGGCATGGGCGCCGGAGCTTCCGGCTCCGCCACTACGGGCGGTTCTTTAAGTGATGCCTTGGGTTTGACTGCAGCAGCGGCTTTCGCGGCGGGCGGCTTGCGCTTCGCCTGCTCAGGAGCGGCTGGGCTTGCTTCACCTTGGCGACGACCGAACATTTCTTTCCTCTATTTTCCTGCTTTGAGCAGTCTATTCAGCAGCCCGCTGACTTTGTTCACGGGCTCCTGCTTTTCCGACTTCTTGGTAGATTTTTTCGGCCCCGGCATTTTCTTGCCGGTGAATTTGGCTGCAAGCCCACGCAACGGATCGACCAGCGGCTTGCCCTTGACGTCGGCAAGCAATGTCTCGCCACGGCTCATCGCCTCGAAGGCTTCGACAAGGTAGGGAAGTTCAGCTGCAGGCGCAGCGCCAAAATGTTTAGCAAAATCGGCCTTGGCAAGCTCGTGCTTGCCGTTGAGTCCACGACGGTTGATGATTGCAGTGGGCAGTGGGCGCTTCAGCGTATCGACGAGGTAATCCTTGATACGTAAGCTGTCGCGCAGATTCATCAGGCTGGGCTCGGCGACCAGCACCACGTGATCCGATTGCGCCAGCGCATAATGTGCCAGCGGGGTGATCTGCCGCGGAAGGTCAATAATCACCAGTGGGAACTCCTCCTGTAGGGCGGCGATCAGCGCTTCACCAGCGGTGGGCTGCGGTGCGATCGATTCATTCAGCGGCTCTTCGGTGCTTAGGATCGAGAGATTGGCAAAAGGCTTGGCCATGACCCGTTCTAGAAACAGCGCGTCGACGCGATCGGGTTTCTCAAGCGCATCTTTGAGTCCGCGCAATGGCTCAAGGTCGAGGCCGAGCGCGACGCTGCCAAAGTGTGCATCGGGATCGAGCAGGGCGGTCTTCATCCCGTGCTCTTTGGCAAAAATCATGGCGAGGTGAATGGCGATGGTTGTCGTGCCCACACCGCCGCGGGCGCCGATGACGGTGATCAGTTTGCGCTCCTCGGGTGGCAGGCTGGAAGCAGGAACCTGCGTGCCTTTGGTGAGCGCAGTTTTGAATTGTACTTCGGTGAAAGGCTGCAGGATATACTCGGCAATACCAAGGTCCATCAGCCAGGAATAGAAACTATACGTGTCGATTTTACCGGTGACGATGACGCGGGTGGCGGGATCAACGACATCCGCCAGCTTGTCGAGCAGCTTTGGTGCTTCCTCGGCGGAGGGGACTTCAACCAGCAGGATTTCCGGGGATGGATTCGTGGCAAAATACTTGATGGCATTGGCGATCGTGCCGGTCTGCACTTCGGCGGTCCGGTCCTCAGCCTTCATCACCGTGCGTACGGCATCTGCCGAGGCGGTGTCACGCAGGAAAGCGAGGAGATACGGTGTATCTGCCATGGTTACTCGCTACCGGCAGCCTGCGCCGGCACCAGTGGTGCGGGGATTTCACCGGCGCGGTAGCGCTCGATGACGCGCGCCGTGGTTTCTGTATCCGGCGACCCTGATTCGGCGGACGCCCGCCCATGGTCAAGATCTTCCGGATTGGCGAGCTGGACAGCCAGGTTGTTATTCACCGCGCATCCGTAATTACTGTGGAAGCTATTGTCATAATTGGCGATGCTTGAATGGCTCCAGTCCGGGCAGGGATAGGCATATTCAATGCCGCCGGTTTCCGCGTCATACCGCGCCACCTTCTCGCGCGGGACAAAATCGTCGGCGCAAGCGGTGAGCAGCAGCACGGGTAAGCTAAGCACTATCTTTCTCATCGTCATCTCCTCCTAACGCATCAGGAAGCCAGAGCGCCCGCCGAAGCCGCCCATCGGCGCGGGGGTGGTATCTTTTTTCTGGATTGAGTCCGGCATGCGCTCGCTTTCGCCGTGCAGGCGACCAAGCATCACCCGCTCCATATCCGAAGGCGGCGTGTAGCCGTCGATCGGCGTGGCAAGCTTCTCAGTACGGTCAACCGGCTTTACCAGATACGGGGTGACGAGAATGACCAGCTCGGTCTGATTGTTTTGGTATTCGTTGGTGCGGAAGAGGGCGCCAAGTACCGGGATGTCGCCCAGAAGCGGCACTTTGGAATTATTGCTGTTGATATCGCTTCTGAGGAGGCCGGCGATGGCAAATGTCTGGCCGGTGCCGAGATCGACCGTCGTTGAGGCGCGGCGCGTGGTGAGTGATGGAATGGTACCAAAATCACCGCCGGTGATGGCGTTCTGCTGCGACAACGCGGACACTTCCGGCAGCACGGTAAGGCTGATTCTATCCTTGGTCATGACTACCGGGGTGAATTGCAGGCTGACGCCGAACTGGCGGTATTCAATGGTGACCGCGCCGTTCTGGCCGGGGACGGGAATCGGATATTCGCCGCCAGCAAGGAAGCTTGCCGTTTGTCCGGAGCGAGTGGTGAGGTTGGGCTCAGCAAGTACGCTGACCAGCCCGTCATTTTCCAAGGCGTCGATGACGGCGTTGATGTCCTGCCCGCCGCCGTTATAGCCGACATGGAAACTGTTATCGCCGCCTGCCGAGCGAATGATCGCGTCTCCGGCGCCAAGCGCATCGCGGCCGCGCACCACACCGAACAGGAAATTGCCGGAGTTCATCACGTTTTCCCAGTTAATGCCGAAACGCTTGAGTTCGGCGCGGGCCAGCTCGACGATGCGCACTTTCAGCATCACCTGGTCGGAGTCGGATGTATCGAGCATATTAATGATTCTCTGATTGTCGCCCTGCAGGAAGCTTGAGGCGAGGCGTTGCAGCTTTTCCGCCTCGACCGGCGAGCCTATTTTGCCTTTGAGGATAATGGCGTTGTCAGTCGAGGTAGCGTCGATCGGCGTGGAGTCCTTGAACATATCGCCTGCCGCGCGGCGCAGGCGGCTTAAGTTGTGGGTGACGACGATGTTGCCTTCGACGATGATATTATCCCGCGCATCGACAGCGATGATGCTGGTTTCACCGACGCTTTTACCGTTGATGAATAAAAGGCGGGGTGAGACGACCTGCACGTCGGCAATCGCGGGATTGGAAATCGCCACCGATGCTGCTGGCTGCGATAAATGCAGCGGCTTACCTTTATTGAGCTCGACCTCCATGAGGTCAGCGCCACCCGCATTGGCGCCCAGCGTGGCATAGAAGTCCGGCGCTTGTGCGCTCGCCGCAGTGGCAAGGCAAAGCAGAGCAGCAAGAACTGTCAAAAGCCTAGTGCCCACCTTTTGCCGACTCCTCGTTAAAATCAATGATTTGCTGCTCGTTGCCGCGGATGACGCGCACCGAACCCGCCACCCCTTGCGGCGTCATGATCTGGCTGACATCGCTATCGCGCGTGATGCCATCTTCATGCTCTTCGCCCGGTATGTTGCGCAGCACATCGTCGAAAGTTTGAGGTTCTTCCGTGCCGGATTCGCTGGATTCCACAGCACCTTCTGCTTTGGTGGCGAGCGAACGCAGGCTGAGCGAGATTTTGCCAAGATCCTTGGCGACGTTTATTTCTTCTACCTGCTTGGGCGTGACTTCCAGCGTCACGGTTTTGGCAAGTACGGCTTTATTGTCCATATTGCCCATCATCTGGTCGATGGCGAGCACGCGCACATCCTCGATAAAGGTTTCCGAGGCCCGCGCCTGCTGGCCGCGCTGGCTGATGGAAAGCGTGAGAATCAGGTCCACCTTGTCACCGGGGAAGATAAAGCCGGCATTGCCCGAAGTCGGATCGACCGCAATCGACACGGCGCGTTTTCCCGGCTCAAGTACGGCGGACATGAAGCCGCCCTCATTCGATTTCACCAGTGCGTTTTTAAGGATGGGCTCGCCCTTCTGCAGGGCCCGGCGTACGACGGCGCCTTTAAAATCCTCGAGTTTCGCGGCTTCGCTGGTCACCATTGCTTCGGTTATATTGTCTTCCGGCCAGTTGACAAAGGTAATGTTATCGCCCGGGCGCACAAAGCTGCCGGCCGTTATGTCGGTCGCTGCGGCGAGCACCTGTACCTGCCCGGCCTCATCGCCCCCGACGCGGCTTCTCAGCGACATCGCGACCAATAGCGCCATGACGACTCCCAGTGCGAGAACAATAATCGAGCGTTGCCGCATAAGCCCCGGTGCGATGTTTCTGTTTATGTTGTTACGAGCGGCTCTTTGAGGCCACCCAGTTGAATAACACACACTGGAGGAAAATGCATCCGTAATCCACAGGAAAATACGCCACACCCACAGGAAAAATAACGATATTTAAGTTAACTGTTGTTAAAAGGCTGGACGTGGCAATTCGGTCACGGGCGCAGATTGGTCACTGGTGTGTGCCCTTTATGTGCGAGGCGTAATTTAAACCACAAAGACTACTGCTGGCTACTCGCCTTCTTGCGCGTAGGCGGCGGGTAACGCTCAGGTGCGCCGATGTGATAGCCCTGAAACATATCGGCCCCGGCATCCATCCAGGCTTTATGCTGCGCTTCCGACTCCACGGCCTCGGCGAGCACAGTGGCCCCAGCCTCATGGACCATGCGGATGATTTCTTTTACAGGTCCGGAGCGTTTGGCATCGAGCACGGCGGGCCCTAGCCTCGGGTCGAGCTTGACGAAAGAGGGGCGGATTTCGGTGAGCAGCGCTTGCAGCCCCTGTGGTGTCAGTACATCATCGAAGGCGACAGCAAAGCCGCGCGAGCGGCAATAGGTAGCGATGGTTTTTATTTTGGTGACATTTTGCGCGTAGTCGGAAAGCGGCACATCGAGTACCACCGAGCGCGGTAGCAGGTGATACTGGTCCACCGCCTGACTCAATCCCTCAAGATACACTTCCGGCCGATGGATGAATCCGGTAAGGAAGTTGATGAAGACAAATCCCTCAAGGTCGCACTCAACAAAGGTTTTTATCGCCTGCCGGTGCATCAAGCGGTCCACCTGATATTCGATTTTCAGTGCATGGCTGGCCTGCATCACCGCTTTGCCGCTTACCACATTGCAATCTTTTTGCTCGATGCGCGCGAAAGCCTCATGGCCGACTAGTTTACCCCTGCGGTCGATGACTTTCTGCATGCAGCAGATCAGCCGGTCCTCGGCCAGCGCATGCGCCAGCCAAAGATTATTCGCAATCGCGTCGACCTCAGGGAATGGGCGCAGCAGGAGAATAAGTTCTTGATGGCCTGGTAGCGTATCCGTGCCCATCACTGCGGCGCGCAGGGCTGAGGCTGTGGCGAGATTCTTTGCGGCCTCGGCAAGCGCTTCCCAGGCGCCCACCCAGTCAGCCGTGGTTTTCCAGCCATAGAGCGCCTCATCCCCATGCAGCGGCTTGGCGCCGACCTTCTTCATCGCTGGCGCAATCGCATCACGGCAGGGCTTATCGGCGCACTGCACGACAATCCAGTAGGGTGAATCAAGCGTCCAGGGAGAGGTAAATGCACGTTTGGTGGTCACGGTTCACTTTCTTCTGACAATAAGCTAGAAGGGGCATCATGCAGAAACTTATGGACATTGGCAAGTGAGCATCGCCGGGTATTTTAGATGATTGTAATGGATTCAGGGTTAGGCGGGCTTTCCGTGGTGCGCGCGATAAAAGAAGCGCAGCCGGATATGGCTGTCAGTTATTTGGCGGATACGGCGGGATTCCCCTACGGTGCGCGCGACGGGGAGTGGGTGGAGGCCCGGGCTAATCAGCTCGTCGGTGCGATAAGCCGACGGGAGCCATCGAATGTCATCGTGCTTGCCTGCAATACGCTTTCGACTCTTGCGCTTGAGTCGTTGCGCCAGCGCTGGCAGATGATATTCGTGGGCACTGTGCCCGCCATCAAAGTTGCTGCCGAGCAATCGAGAACCCGCCGCTTCACCTTGCTCGCCACCCCCAATACGGCACAAGGTGCGTATGTCAGCGAACTCATCGAAAAATTCGCGTCGCATTGCGTGGTCGATTCCTATGGCGCGCCAAACCTTGCTTCTTACGCAGAGAAACTCCTGCTTGGCGAAAGAATCCCGGAACAAACATTGCGCGACGAAATCATCCCGTGTTTTAAGGATGATGCACAGGGCAAGACCGATCTGGTGATTTTAGGCTGCACCCACTACCCGTTGATTGTCGAACCGTTGGCAAAAGCTGCCGCCTGGCCGGTGGGCTGGATTGACCCGTCGCCCGCCATCGCCCGCCAGGCGCTTTCACAGAGTCATGGCGCAGGAAAAAACATCGCCTATGTCACACGCCAAGAAGATATCGCACGCTACGAAGCGTTTTTCGCCGTGGAAGGTTTCGCGCGTACGGAGATATTGGAAGTCTGACGGCGCAGCGGATGAATTGCCTTGCGGAGTTCCGACGTTAGCGGCACGATCTCGCCACCGATTGCCGAAGCGATGATTTCTGCAGCCAGCGGTGCGGAGACCATCCCACGTGAACCGAAGCCGGTACTTGTATAGAGCCCGTCTCCCGCATGGCCCACATGGGGCAAACGATCGTGTGTTGTCGCCCGTAGGGACGTGCGGCCGCCCGCAATTTGTTTTTGTAGCAGCCATCCCGGCAGCGCTTTTTCCAGTGCGTCGAGATTGCGTTGATGATTATGTTCTGTCACGGCGCACGAGAAATCATGATGGTCGTAAGTGGCGCCGATGAGATACGCATCGCCTTGCGGAATCATGTAGCCTTTGTGGCACAAAATCGTGCGCAGCTTCGTTGCTGCTGCCGTGGCGGGAATGATCGACACCTGTCCGGCGGAGATGCCCATGGCAAGGCCAGGAATGAATCGTGTCGCTGCTTCGGCATTGCAAAGCACGACTGCCGCGGCTGAGAATGTTTCACCGTGTGCCGACTCTGCGCACCAACCATCCGCCGAGCGGGCGAGCGCGGTGATTTCCGTTTGCTCATGCAGGGTGATGTTGGCGTGCTGCGTGAGTGCACGGCATAATTCGGCTGGCCTAATCCAGCTTCCCTGCGGGAACCACGTGCCGCCAGCGTTGAGTGGTAGCCCTAGTTTCTCCGACGCCGCATCGCCCTCAAGCCATGTGGCAATATCAGGGTCGATGCCCAACCGGCCATTCACGCCGCGCAGCTTCTCAACCTCATCGTCGCTGGCGGGAATTTTTATCATGCCCGGCGACTCAAACCCAAACTCGAGACCTTCTTCTTTCCAGCGTCGGAGTTGACGCAAGGCGAATCCATAGGCGGTGAAATGCCACCACGTGGCGGCGCGCCATGTTTTCGTTATCTGTGGATAGAGTACCGCCGCCGCGTTGCCCGAGGCGCCAGAGGCAACTTTATCGCGCTCGAGTAAGGTTACGTGGATGCCGCGCTCCGCCAGCGCCCGCGCCACTGTGCAGCCAGCAATGCCACCACCGATTACTATGGTTTGGCGCACTACGTGCGTAGGGCGCGCGCAGCGCCCACTAAGACTCCCAATCAACATTTCTTTCTTACGCCCAAAACCTTTTTGTTTTTCCAAACGAAATCCGTGCGTTTCGAGTCCGTGGCGCACCACGGAAGCTACGCTATACGTGGCGAGCGTTGCTTCGGGTGCGCTTAACCGCGCGACTTCGCGTAAAATATCCTCGCCCCAGAGTTCGGGATTCTTGGCGGGAGAAAATCCGTCGAGAAACCACGCATCGACCGCGCCTTCTTCAAGCTGTGGCAGTAACGCGCGCGCATCGCCGAAAGCGAGGGTGAGTACCACGCGATCGAAATGCACGCGATGAAATCCCGGCAAGCGGAGAGGATAATGGCGGAGGAGTTGATTGAACGGTTCGTCACCTCGGTCAAAGCCGGCATGCCGGTGCGTATTTTCGACCATCTCTCGCGTCAGCGGATACTGCTCGAAAGAAAGATAATGAAGCCGGTGCGATGGGGGCGCTGTTTCGAGAAACTTTCTCCACGTCACCAGAAAATTTAAGCCACTGCCGAAGCCGAGTTCGCCGATGGTGAACGACTCTCGGTGCTGCCAGCGCTCGGGCAGGTGATTGCCTTTAAGAAATACATGCTCGGTTTCTTGCGCGCCGCCCTCGCGCGAAAAATACACATCGCCAAACTGTGAGGAACGCAAGGTGCCATCCGCATCGGTGACGAGGGCGGGCAGGGGCAGATGGGCGATTGACGGGGGCTGCATATATATAGAGTAGCTATATTGAATGGCCAGTTTGCGCCATAAATTCATAAAAACATCAAAAAATACAGTGGTTTCGCCGGTTTTTGTTGCGGCTGCACAAAAACAGGACTAAGCAGGCGCACACATTCCGCTGGAAAAACACATGGTGTGGAAGAACTCGTCCCTTAAATCCTCGGTTGAGCGCGCAATGTTCGGCGCGCCGCTGGATCCGTTTCGCGCCGATACCAGGAATCATCTCGCGCTGGTCACGTTCCTTGCCTGGGTTGGGATTGGTGCTGACGCGATTTCCTCCGCTAACTACGGTCCTGAGGAAGCCTTCCTCGCCCTGGGCACACACACGCATCTTGCCGTATTTCTCGCGATGGCGACGGCTTTCACCGTCTTCCTGCTCGCCGCTGCCTATTCACAAGTCATCGAATTGTTTCCCAACGGTGGTGGTGGCTATCGCGTGGCAACCACGTTGCTGGGCCCGAAAGCCGGGTTGGTTTCAGGCGGCGCGCTGATTGTTGATTATGTGCTGACGATTGCCATCTCTGCGGCGGCGGGTGTGGATGCGCTCTTCTCCATGCTGCCAGTGGAGTACCAGACATTCAAACTGATCGTGGCCTGCATAACGGTGGTCGGCCTCTCCTATATGAACCTGCGCGGCATGAAGGAATCGATACGAGTGCTGCTGCCGATTTTCATGGGCTTCATTCTCACCCATGCGATATTGATTATTTGGGGAATTGCCTATCATGCATCGGAAGTGGGGGCCATCCTGCCCGCAGCGGTGGCCGAGACGCACATGATGGCAGGCACGGTCGGTTGGTTTGCCGTACTTTCCTTGTTCTTCAAAGCCTTCTCGCTTGGCGGCGGTACCTATACGGGACTGGAATCTGTCACGGTCTCGTTGCGCAATTTCGCCGAGCCGCGGGTGAAAACCGGCAAGGCCACCCTATGGGCCATCGCCTTCTCGCTGGCCTTTACCGCGGCGGGGATCATCGCACTCTACCTGTTGTGGGATGTACAAAAAGTGCAGGGTGAAACACTCAACGCCACTGCGTTCAAGCTTATCACGGCGCGATGGGAAATGGGTGGCATCAATATTTCCAACGAATTCACCGGTGCGGCGCTTTTCTGCGCGGCTGGCCTTTTGCTTACTGCCGCCAACACAGGCTTCATCGCCGGCCCCAACGTGATGGCGGCCATGGCGAGCGATCGCTGGATGCCGCATATGTTCTCGGCGCTGTCCAGCAGGCTGGTTACCAAAAATGGCGTGTTGCTCATGGGCGGTGCGGCGATCGGCGCGCTGCTGATGACTGGCGGCGTGGTCCATCTGCTGGTCATTCTCTACTCGATCAACGTATTCCTTACCTTCACCTTAACCACGGCAGGACTCACCCGCAAGCGGTGGAGTGAACGCCATCAGAAGGGCATGAAACGCAAATGCGTGATCGCCGCGGTTGCCTGCCTGGTTTGTGCAACGATTCTCACCACCACGCTCATCGAGAAATTCACCTTTGGTGCCTGGAAAACCGTGCTCATCACGGGCTTTGTCATTTTTCTTGGCCTCACCATCCGCCGCCATTACGACGGGGTGCGCGCGCAGTTGAAGAAAATCGAGGACGAGCTGGGTTCGGCGATGTTTGCCGCGCCGCCCAAAGAAGGCATCGAGAAACCGCGCATGGACCCGCGCGAAACCACGGCGGTTTTCCTGGTTGGCGGCTCGGCGGCTTCCGGCATGCACACCTTCCTCTGGGTGCAGCGACTATTCCCCGGTGTGTTTAAAAACTTCGTGTTTGCCAGCGTCGGCGAGATCGACACCGAGGAATTCTCCGACGAAGCAAGTTGGCATAGTTTACGCAAAGACACCAAGCAGATGCTTAAAACCTACGTTGATTTCTGCTCCAACCGCGGCCTGCCTGCTACCTACTACCATGATTATGGTACCGACGTGATCGAGACCATCACCCGGCTGACCGACCGTATCGCCGCCGACTTCCCGCGTGCGGTGTTCTTCTCGACCAAGCTGATTTTCGAGAATGAAACCCTGCTGCACCAGCTACTGCACAACCAGACTGCCTACATGCTGCAGAAACGCCTGCACGGCAAAGGCCAGAACCTGATTATCATGCCGATGAAGATTTGATTTTCTTGCGCGCTAATTAGAATACTCGCCTTCTTCAAGCCATTTGCGATTATTCATCGGCCTACCGAAATAGAATCCCTGCAGGTAATCGACGCCGAGCTCCATGAGCATTTTGGCGATTTCTCCACTCTCGACGCATTCGGCAATGGATTTCAAGCCGAAGCCGCGGGTAAAATCGAGCAGCGTTTTGACAAAGAAGCGGCTGTCGGTATTGTCGGTCAGGTCTTTGATGAAGGCGCCGTCGATTTAAATATAGTCAACCGACAGTGCTTTCAGCTGGCGGAACGACGTATAGCCTGCACCGAAATCATCCAGCGCCACCGGGCAGCCCAGCGCCTGCACCTCGGCGCAGAAAAACGCCATATGTTTGAGGTCGCGATGCACGGCAGTCTCGGTGAGTTCGATAATCAACCGCGGTGCGATGTCGGGCGTGGCGTCGATTGCCTCTTTCAATAACGTCATCCAGCCATGGTCGGTGGTCGAGTGGTTGGAGACGTTGACAGCGAGTGACACATTCTTGGCGTGGCGTAGTTCTTCAACCACCTGGCTGAGCACCAATTTGTCAATCATCGGCGCGAAGCCCATGCGCTCGGCGATGGGAATCAGCGTGCCCGCCGAGCTAATTTTTCCATCCTCGGAGAACAGCCGAAGCAGCGCCTCGTAATGGACGGTTTTTCCGGTCGCCGCCTCGATAATCGGCTGGTAGGCGAGGCGGATACGTTTTTGTTGAATGGCTTGCCCGAGAAAATTAGCGATGCCCATTTCCTCCCGCCGTTCGGCACCGGAAATATCCTGTCCCGGTAGTGCGCCATCGTCGCCTTCAGTGAGGGCAACGATGGTGCGCGCCAGCAATTCTTCGACATGGTTGCCGCCTTCATTGAACATCTGGTGGGCGGCGGAGATCAGGCAATGCAGCTCGCCGTAGCGCGAATTGTAACTGTAGGCGCGAATGGCTTCCTCAATCATCGTACACCACGCGGAGACTTCGTGTTCGCCCTTGCCGGTCATCAGAATGGCAAACTGGTCGCGCTGTACGCGCAGGACTGCGGCGCCCGGTGCCTTCTCCTGAATCACTGCGGTAAGTTCGCCGATCACCGCTTCCGCCACCGCCATCGAGTAGCCGGACATAATCATGGCGAGATTGTCGATCGATAGCAGCACCAGTGCGGCGTGCTGTTTCTTCGCGGCTTCCTCGAGCTTGACGAGTGCCTCGATGAAATGCTGCGGATAACCACAGACACTGGGCGTTTGTGAAGAAGATTGCTGGGAGAGCCGTTTGAACATGCCCCATTCATGCCACTAGCTTGGCGTGCGGGCAAGTAGAGTTCAGAGCTGAGGGTTGAGAATTCAGCGTTTTCTTGCCGAACTCTGCATTCTGGATTCTGAATCCTATGTCAATAAGCGGTCGGCGAGAAGCGCCAGCGTTAGGGTCAGCCCAGGCCACTGGTTGCTGGCAAAAAGCTTGCCAGGGGCGATGTCGCGCGACCTCAACTGCTTGACCTGTTGCCGCATCTGCCATGCCATGAAGCCCATGCCGAGCAGGAAAAACGGTCCGGCGTCGGCGAAATAGCCGGCGAGCAGCAGCAGCAATTCCATCGCAATAAAGCAGCCGGTCACGAAGAGGGGAATCGTGTCGCCGAGCAGCAATGCCGTTGATTTAATGCCAATACGCGTATCATCCTCGGCATCCTGCATGGCGTAAATCGTGTCATAGGCCAGTGTCCAGAAAACACAGGCGAGGTAAAGCGCGATCGGTGCTGTGGAAAGCGGCGCGCCGGTTGATAGCCAGCCGATGATAGCACCGAGATTGAAGGTGAGGCCGAGGAATAATTGCGGCCAATAGGTGATTCGTTTCATCCATGGGTAGGCTGCAATCATCGGCACGGCGAGGATGGCGACGAGGAGTACGGGGGAAGGAAGCGACAAAGCAAGCGTGAGTGCAGCACAGAGCAATGTCGCCAGCAACATAGACGCATGCATCAGCGATATGCGGCCTGAGGCCAGCGGCCTTGCACGCGTGCGCTCGACTTGCGCGTCGAGCTTGTGGTCGGCGATGTCGTTGATGATACAGCCCGCCGAACGCACAGTCACCGCACCCAGCAGCATGGTAATAAGCAGGCGAAGCTCGATGTCGGGTGTCGCCAGCAGCACGCCCCACGCGGCAGGGAAAAACACCAGCCATATGCCGATGGGCTTATCCAGCCGCATCAGCCGCAGATAGTCCAGTAACGATGCATTCGCCATAAATCTCCCCTAGCACAGGCAGGCTTCGGGCGATAAGTTCTTTTTATGCTAACAGTACCTAACAAGCCCCGCCATCGGCTGGCCATGAGCCAGCCCCTGCAAAAGAACGGCCGCCTTGCGCTCGCGGACCATGAAGCGCATTACCTGACGAACGTGTTGCGTTTGAAACAGGGCGATGTGCTTAGCCTGTTTAATCCCACCGACGGCGAATGGCTGGCCACGATTCACGACATCCGCAAAAAACAGGTGACGGTGCTGGTGCTCCAATCGTTACGTCCTGCCCGTTCCGCACTGGATATGATGGTGTGTTTCGCCCCGGTCAAAGGCGGCCGTCTTGAAACCATCCTCGAGAAAGCCACGGAGCTTGGCGCGTCTGTGTTGCAGCCGGTCATCACTGCGCGCACGATTGTTGATAAGGTGAATCTCGAGCGCGCGGGCAGCATTGTTCGCGAGGCTGCCGAACAATGCGAGCGCACTGACTGGCCGGAAATCCGTGAGCCGATGAAGCTCACAACACTTCTGGGCAGTTGGCCTGAAGACCGGATGTTGATTTACGGCGATGAGTCAGGCGCGAGCAAGTCTATTACTCAGACACTGGAAATTGGTGTGCGTAGCCCGAAGGGCGAGCCGGAGCGACCCGGAGCGAAGCGGAGAGAGACGAGCGCAAGCGAGTCAACCGAACGAGGGGCTGAAACGACAACAGCTTGTCGTTTAAGGGTAGCGGGGGCGACAGCCTTGAGCGCTGCCAGTGAGGCCGAAGGCCGAGATGGCAATAAAGCCCTTCGCCTCCCCGCGCCAAAGGCGCAACAAAAATGGGCCATCCTCACCGGTCCCGAAGGTGGTTTCACGCCGGAAGAATTTGCCCTGTTGCGCCGCATTGAGGCGGCGCATGGGGTTGGATTGGGCCCGCGCATCTTGCGCGCCGACACGGCGGTCATTACCTTATGCACACTGACCGCCGCCCTCTGGGGTGATTGGGACGTAGCACCGCATTTTGAAAAGGAACCATCATGAGTACGCCAGCCCTTATCGCGCAAGCGCCCCCGGTGGTGCTCGAGCAGTTGCGTTCCTTATGCCTTGAGCGTAGCGAAGAAGTGGCTGGCTGGATGGATGCGCGTCGCAGTGAATCGGGTGCGCCGTTTTATTCATCGGTCGATTTGCGCCATGCGGGCTACAAGCTGGCACCGGTTGACACCAACCTGTTTCCGGCGGGCTTCAATAATTTATCCGAGCATGCGCGCGCCCGCGCGAGTGCCTGTATCCGCGCCCGCTTCGCCCGCTATCGCCAGCCGATTTCGCGCGTGCTCATCATCCCGGAGAACCATACGCGCAATCAGGGCTATATCGACAATCTTGATGCGCTGATGGGTATTTTTAAAGAGGCTGGCTGCGAGGTTGCGGTGGGTAGTCTCATCGCCACAGCTGAACAACCTGTCGTGGTTACGACATCCGCCGGTATTGTCATCGACGAAGTGCCGCTGGTGCGTAAAGGCAGTTCGCTGTGTACGGCAAGCGGATTCTGCCCGCAGATTATCATCCTCAATAACGACCTTACCTCCGGCTTGCCGGATGTATTGCGCGGCGTGGTGCAGCCGATTGCGCCGCGCCCATCGCAAGGCTGGCACCGGCGCAGGAAGTCCATCCATTTTGATGCGTATGACAAGCTCGCCCGTGAATTCGCCGATGCCTTTGCCATCGACCCCTGGCTCATCACCAGCGAGTTCCACAAATGCGGAAGGGTGAGTTTCTCCGAGCGGCAAGGCATGGAATGTATCGCCATGGGCGTGGAGAAAGTGCTGCATAAGGTGCGCACCCATTACGCGCGTTACGGCATTGTGGATGAGCCGTATGTCTACGTAAAATCGGATTCGGGTACGTATGGCATGGGCATCATGACGGTAAAGAGCGGTGATGAAATGCTCGAGATTAACAAAAAAATCCGCAACAAGATGAGCATCATCAAAGAAGGCGTGGAATCGACCGAGGTGGTGATTCAGGAAGGCATCCACACCATCGACAAAGTGAACGAAGCGCCTGCCGAGCCGATGCTGTACCTCATCGACGGCAATGCGGTCGGTGGCGCTTACCGGGTCAATGCATCGCGTGACACCACGAACAACCTTAATGCCTCCGGCATGGAATTCCGCGGCATGTGCGACGAGGATGAAGTGAAGGGTGTCGCCGTTCCCGACTGCCGCTTCGGCGCCTTAGGTTTGATTGCTGAGTTGGCTAGCTTGGCCGCCCCGCGTGAGGAGTATGGGGAGAGCTATAGTATTTAGTTGTTGGTTGTTGGTTATTAGCTAAGTGTACGCGCGCACAGGGATGTTCTTACCAACAACTAGCAACCAACAACCAACAACTAGATAACCTCAATGCACCCCCTGCACCCGTGCCAAAATCATCTCGTTGTCGACTTGCGCGCCTACATTATAGAGATAGCGCCCGACGGGCATGAATCCGTTTTTGTAGTAGAATTGTTTGGCGCGGTCGTTTTCTTCCCAGACGCCTAGGTAAACTAGCGAAGCCTCTTTGAGGCGTTGTGTGGCGAGCGCGCGCTTGAGCATTTCCTGACCCAAACCGCTGCCATGATATTTGCGGCGTATATAAATCCGGTGGATTTCCTGCGCGCCGCCCGGCGGGTGGGGGACAGGCAATCCCACATCGCCGATTTTGCAATAGCCGATGAGCTCGTCGCCGTCATAGGCGAGGATCATGAGGTCGCCCTCGACGAACGCTTCGACAAACGACTCGACCGAGCATTTCTCTTTGAGATGCGATTCGAGATCCGCCGCCTTGTAGAGATGGCCGAATGTTTCATTAAACATGGATGCAGCAAAACCGGCGAGCTGTACTGCGTCCGCCGGGGTGGCCTCACGAAAGAGTATCTTCTTCGAGGTCATGGTTTGCCAATGCAACGAGTGTTAGCTTCTTATTACCTTCATTCTTACATGAAAAATGGCGGTTTGCCTAGAAAAAGTGCGGGGAATATCCCGCAGTGCAGCAAAATATGGCGCGTGGGAAAAGTGGTTCGCGAAAAAGTGAGTATGGCACGGTGGTTGGGTTCCTCCCCCCTCTAGGGGGGAGGTTAGGAGGAGGGCGTTAGACGTGTACTCAGAAAATCGGAGAGTCTGCCGCCCTCTCCCCACCCTCCCCCT
>JANNSK010000101.1:0-4328 GCA_031402515.1 Alphaproteobacteria bacterium
CACCAGCACCCATGACAATCACCTTCATTTGCTGCTCCGGGTGTTCATTGTTGTTTTGCAATTGCTCGGGGTGGTGTTTGTCGCAACGTCAGGCCAACGCGGCGACTCGTGCGGCGGGCCGATTCGGCCAACCCGCTATGGTGGCATCGCCTGCACGAGAATGCCGGGATTGCGATACCATTGCTGGCACCAAGTCAACATCAAAGGCAACATCAACGGCAACATGATAGCGCAACAAGACCCGGACATTCATGCCTAAAACCCTCGCCGATTTCGTCCGTAACGCCTGCGGTTTCGATCCCACCGATTCGCTGCTGCCGTTTACGGTTGACGGGGTGCTCGCCGGATGGATGAAACGTTCCTTCGCCGCACGACTCGAGGCATGGCCCGAGTATTTCACTTTACGACCGCGAGGCGTCGGCATGCTGACGCACTTCGAAACGGCCGAGCATCGAAGTGCCGCCATCGCCGAAGTGGTCGAATCGCTGGCGTCGGAGACGGTCATTTCCGGATGGCGCGGTGAATTGGTCAGCGTAGGCGAATCGTTCTATTCGCCACCGCTATTTCATATCGAGCGTGCCGCTACGCGCCATTTCGGCCTGACGGCCTATGCCTCGCATCTCAATGGCCTTACGGTCCGCAACGGCGAGCCGCATATGTGGATCGGTCGGCGTGCAGACAACAAATCCATCGACCCGGGCAAGCTCGACAATGTCGTCGCGGGCCGCATTGCGCGCGGCATGACGCCGCTTGAAACGCTGCTGAAGGAAAGTCTCGAAGAGGCCGGCATCGCTGCCGACCTCGCGCACACCGCCAAGGGTGCCGGCGCCGTACGCTGCAAGCGTGAAGTCGAAGAAGGCCTGCACCACGAGATTATCTTTGTGCATGACATTATTCTGCCGGAGAGTTTTGTCCCGACCAACCGGGATGGCGAAGTAGCCGAATTTACATGCATATCAATTGCCGATCTGACGCGGCGCCTCGAAAAAAAGCCCGACGACTTCACCGTCGATGCCGCGCTGGTGGCACTTGATTGCCTGATACGGCGCGGATATATCGCATCGGATCGCGAAGACTACCTGTACATCATTCACGCGCTGCGACCGTAGCTGGCAGATCAAACTCTAGGATTGGTGCGGCTCTTCAGACATTTATGCTTGGAAAGGCTCTCTGGTGCTGGTGTCTCGTCGGCAGCCTATGGCATCGCGCCTATTTCGCCTCTTTCCCGAGCGTTTCCGGCAGGCTCCACCAGACAAACGCGCCGAACAGGAACGTCAGGCTGCCGATATACATGAGGGTGTGCAGACCGTATCGCTGCGCAATCCCTCCTGCGAGAAGTGCGCCGAACAACGATACCACTCGACCCCAGTTAAAAATTGACGCGGCCGTTGCGCGCAAATGCTCAGGGTAGAGCTCAGCGAAGTATGGTCCCCAGCAGCATATCGATACCAGCGACGCGCCGTACACGAACCCAACGCCGCCCAGCATCCACGGACTCTGCGGCACGTTCATGTACACGACAATGAAAATTGCGGCGAGGAAAAAGCCCCAGGCGTTGAAGCGCTGCCCGAATCTATCCGCTGCCAATCCCCAAGCGATCGCGCCGACCATCGAGCCCACATGCATGGCCGTAAGCAGTTTGCCCACCAAGTCGGGGCCAAAGCCTAGCTCTTCTTTGAGATAGGTGGTGATCCAGCCATTGAAGGCCTGAAACGCGAAAAAATTCAACCCGCAAAGCAACACCAGCCGCAGCGTGATTTTCCAGTAACCCTGCGTGAAAAGCTCGACGATGGCGAGTTTTTTCGATGCGCCCGCATGGGTGCGTTTGCCACCCCACGGAATGAGCACACGATCATCGGGAACCACGAGATAAACCAATGCAGCCGCGATGATCGCGCCGATACCGCCGAACACCATCACCAGCTGCCACTGGTCGGCGTAGTTGCGCCCGAACCAGGAAAGTGCTGCGTCACCGCCGTTATAAACCAGTTGGACGAGCCCACCGAGCAGGCCGCGAAACGACTGTGAAAACAGGCCAACGTAGAGGCTTACTGCGCAGCCGAATACGCCGCCGAGGAAAAAGCCCATCACGAAACGTTGCGCCAGGGCGCTGGAAAAACTATTGACGCTGAGCGAGGCAATCGAGGGGAAACCGAATGCCACGGCGATCAACGCAAAGGTATAGCGGCGGCTGTAGCGATCGGCGAATTGCAGAATGACGATCGCGCCGATCAGCGCGCCCAGGGCCTGCAGGGTGTAGAAGGCGGCCACTTGCTCCTTGCTGAGACCGAGCGACTCCGCCATGTATGGCCGGAAAAAATTCTCTGTATTCCAGCAAAATGCATAGAACGCATACACGCTTGAAGAAGCGTGGGTTCATCTCAAGCCTGGAAGACGGACATATGCCAGTTTCCGGTAGCAGCGAGGCGACAAAAGCGATTTTGTTTCGCGACAATTGAAACACCTCTCAGTTTAGCGCAACCTTTCAAGCACAATGCCGCAAAAACGCCCTCCAGTAGGCGCGTTTCACCACTCGCTAAAACGCAGCCTCCAACCAAACCAGCGCCAGCAGCGTACCAGCTAAATAAACAAGCAGCCACCAGCTTTGCTTATCAATTTGCCCCGGCACGGTATTCCAATTTCCCTGCCTTGTGGGGCGGCCTTCGCGGGCGAATCGAGCTTGTTGGCCGGGGATGGAATAGGCTGACCACTCGTTTTGCTTGCCATCGAGTAGTCGGCTTAACGTCCACCCCACCACGATTGTCGCCACGCCGCCGATCAAGCAATACCACGGCCACGCAATTTGTGTTTGTGTCGCGACAAACCAGATGATCCCGAAGCCTGCCGCCACGCCTACCATTAGCCCGCGCTCTGTCGTATGTTTGGAGAAAAAGCCCAAGGCATACATACCGAGTTTGGCACCAACAAAATAGCTGCCGATTTTACTGATCACTTCCAAAATAGAGCCGTCGCTTTTCATGTACAAAATCGCCGGAAAAATAATGATGATGGCCCAAATCACCGTTGCCCAGCGTGTTGCTAGCAAATAGTGCGCGTCCGTTTCGTCACGCTTGTAGTAGCGCTGATAGAAATCGACCACGGTGGCTGTCGCCATGGAATTAAACGCAGAGCTTAGTGTTGACATGGACGCAGCCAATACGGCAGCGGCAAGTATGCCTAGCAAGCCGGGAATGCCAGAGTCTGCGGCGAATTGCAAAATGATTTCGTTGTTATTCGCAAATGGTTTGCCGCCGTAATAGCCGTAAGCCAACACACCGATAAAGAAAAATAAAAAGTAGATTGGAAATGCGGCATAGCCCATCAGAATGTAGGCTTTTTTCGCGTCCCCAATGGTGCGTGCGCCCAAGGTGCGTTGCACCATCATTTGATTCGCGCCATAGACGGTGATGTGAAAAAGCGTCATACCGATCAAGCCTGACCAAATTGTGGTCGATACGGTAATGTCGGGCGCTGGATTGAGCGCACTCAAGCGCCCTAGTGCTTTTAGATTGCTCAGCACTTCACCAATCGGCGTGGGCATCAACACAATTAGTGCCACCATAATCACGAGCGCACCGCCAAACAGCACTACCGCTTGGAAAACATCTGTCCAAATCACCGCTAACATGCCGCCCATGGTGGTATAGATTAGCGCCATGATGGTGATGAGCACGATGCCGACAGGCACTGAAATACCAGTAATGAATTGCAACACTAAGGCCGTCGCAAACAAAATCGCACCGGTTGATAAGCCCTGTGTGACCAGGAAAATTGTGGACATCACGGCGCGGGAAGTCGGCCCGAAGCGACGCTCTTGGTAGTCATAAATTGAGGCAACGCCGCTGGTGTAAAAAAACGGCAAGAAAAATCCGGTGACGAGCAAAATCACAATCGGGTAATTCAAATGAATCGCGAGTGCGGCCAAGCCATCTTTGTACGCCCAAGCCGGTGCACCTAAAAACGATAATGCGCTTATGTAGGTGGCAATGACGGACAAGCCAATCGCCCACCACGGCGTGCGGTCATTGCCCAAGTTAAACTCGCGCGCGGTGGTGACTTTGCCGCCGACCATGTAACCCAGCACTAAGTTGCCGACTAAAAACGCGATGACGATTGACCAATCGAGCAGTTCAAATTTCATTGTTACGACTTCCCTATTTTTCTTTAACGATACGAAGCCATTACATCAATATCCATCTGCAACAGCAAATCGATTTGATCAATAAACACCCAATTCTCGCGCAGCACATCTCCCTCGCGCCGCCAAAAGTCCATCACGCGCATACTGATACGGCGATTCGTCGCGGGGATGCCCATCCACGGGCCTA